>DAOVJU010000030.1 GCA_030632095.1 Chlorobiota bacterium | reverse complement strand
TTTCATGCACTAATCGTTTAAGGTCATTCATGTCTTTCTTCATATCAAACAATACTTTATACAGAATTTCTCTTTCTGAACTGAATGTTTTTTCATTAACCGGTTTGTATAATGCAGGCAATTTGCTTCCCTCGTATATTGGTAAATATTGCTTCAGTTTTTCCCCTGTAATTTTCCTGTTTTCTTCAATAACGGAAATTTGTTCTGTAATATTTTTCAATTGCCTGATGTTGCCCGGCCATCGATAATTTGTGAGAATAACCTGTGCTTCATCTTCTAAAGCTATTGATGGCATGCGATATCGTTCAGCAAAGTCACGTGCAAATTTCCGGAATAATAAATAAATGTCTTCCTTGCGTTCTCGTAATGCAGGAACCTCAATAGGTACTGTATTTAACCTATAATATAAATCTTCCCGGAATTTTCCTTCAAATATGGTATCTTCTATATTAACATTAGTTGCAGCAACAACCCTAACATTTGTTTTTTGAACTTTTGAAGAACCAACCCGGATGAATTCACCTGCTTCTAAAACTCGTAATAATCTTACCTGGGTAGATAATGGTAATTCAGCTACTTCATCCAGGAAAATTGTTCCATTATTTGCCACTTCAAAATAACCTTTTCTGTTATCAATTGCTCCGGTGAAAGCTCCTTTTTCATGGCCAAATAGTTCTGAATCAATTGTTCCTTCAGGAATGGCGCCACAATTAACAGCGATATTTTGTCCATGTTTTCGGGGACTAAACTGGTGTATGATTTGTGGGAATATTTCTTTTCCTGTCCCGCTTTCACCGCTTATTAAAACAGACATATCAGTTGTAGCAACCTGAATAGCTATTTCTATGGCCCTGTCTAATTTAGAGGAATTTCCAATTATTCCGAATCGTTGTTTAATGCTTTGAACATCCATATTTAATCTTTTCAGGTTAACTTATAATTGAACCAGACAAAATACAAAAATCATACAAGGATACAAATTTACAATTGTTCGGATTAAAACTACAACTGAAATCTTGCTTTTTGCTAATTTCTTTAAAAATTTAATCTAAAAGAAGATATTTTTACTAAATAATTAGTAATTTTTCAGGTTTTATATTACGCTTGAACAATATATTAATATAGAAATAGTGAAGCTTAACCTTAATTTCCGGTAAAGAATATTTTAATAAGGATAAATTGTAGTGGCAAAATGAACAATTTTTTCAATAAGATAAAAATAACGTATAAGCTTCTTTTAAGCTTGATAATTACATCAGTTGTTTTGTTTTATTTGGCAATTCAATGGACTTTTGTAATTAATAGCATTGAAAGGCAGAATGATATATTACAATCTGGCATTGTGTTTTCTGACGCTGTTTTTGAAGCTAAATACTTTCTTAGATCAGATATGCATATCTTAATGGAGCTTATGATATCAGAAGACAGGAATACATTTGATAATTGGTGGGTAGAGCATGAATTTCAGATACAGTTTTTTAATGACCAGATAAGCAAAATTGAAGAGAATACACTTTTAAGTGATAATGAAAGCTATCAGGATTATGTTATGGAGTTGATGGATGAAACTAATAATATAAAATCAAGGTATAATGATGAATTTGTACCATACTTCGGAGATATTAGAAATAAAAAACTTGAAGAATTTTCATTGAAAGATAAATCTAATATATCTGATTCGGTATTTAACATTCAACTTGGCAATATAAAACAAGCAATGATAGAAACCAACACTAATGTTAGTAATACAGGAATATCAATGATTACAATGCTTGATAAAGCGAAAGATAATGCATTATACATTGTTAACTCAACAAAGAAAATTGCCAAGCGTAAAATAAAAAACACCTATGTTCAAATATTGTCAGTTATAATAATTGGTTTGCTTATATTGATCTGGTTCACAATTTATATGTCATGGGTAATATCAGGCCCGGTTATAAAAATTCGCAAATTTGTTGACAAGTTAGCATTAGGAATGCATCCCGGCAATATAAAATTGAAACTAAGGGATGAAATTGGGGATATAGCAAATTCATTGAATAAGTTAATAGAAGGTTTGAGAAAAACTTCTGAATTTTCGTCAAAAATAGGAAACGGAAAACTCGAAGAAGAATTTTCTCCCTTAAGTGAAAATGACGTTCTTGGAAATTCTTTACTTGAAATGAGAGATAGTCTTTTGCAAGCAAAAAAGGAGGAAGAAAATAGAAAAGAGGAAGATGAAAAAGGGAACTGGACTACAGAAGGGCTTGCGATGTTTGGCGATATTCTCCGTAAATATAATCAAAACTTAAAGGAACTTTCATTTCACGTAATGAGCAACCTTGTTGAGTACCTGAAGATTATTCAGGGAGCAATGTTTGTTCTGAATGACGAAAATCAAAATGATTTTTATTATGAGCTTACATCTGCAATTGCCTATGGGCGCGATAAATTAATGATAAAGCAAATTAAACCGGGACAAGGCCTGGTTGGAAGGGCAGCGCATGAAAAAATAACTATACATTTAACAGAAGTTCCTGAAGATTATGTAAATATTAATTCTGGCCTGGGAGATGCAAATCCAACTGCAATTTTGATTGTGCCACTAAAATTAAATAAAGAAGTATTGGGAGTAATTGAATTGGCGTCGTTTAAAAATTTTGAACAATACCAGGTTGATTTTCTCGAACAATTGGGTGAAGATATCGCATCCATAATTTCGAGTGTAAAAGTAAGTGTAAAAACAACAAGACTCCTGGAAGAATCACAGCATCAAAGTGAGGAATTGGCTGCCCAGGAAGAGGAGATGAGGCAAAACATGGAAGAATTGCAGGCAACACAAGAAGAAGCAGCCAGAAGGGAAGCTGAAATGACTTCGCTTTGGGGAGCTTTAAATCAATCAAGTTTAGTAGTTGAACTGGATATGAAAGGAACTATTCTGAACCTTAATGAGCGGAACACTGAATTAATTGGAATGTCAAAAGAACAAATGATTGGTAAAAATCATCGTGACTTTGCTTTTGAAGCAACAGAAAAACCCGAATGGTATAAAAAATTCTGGGAAGACCTTAAGAATGGAATTGTTAGGGAAAGATTAGTGCATATTGATAAAACAGGAAAAGAAATTTGGATACATGAAACTTATACACCAATCAGTGATGATTCAGGTGAATTTGTTAAGGTACTGAATATAGGTAACGATATTACTACTTATAAACTAAAAGAAATTGATTTGCAGAAGAAGTTGGATGAGTTGAATACGTAAAAGGCACGGAGGAAAAAAAATAACTCTTCACAGCAAATTACATATTCAAATGCCTTTCTTTTTTGTCTTTATAAACATCCGAAATTGTAACCATAATAGCTGTTTCTTCAACACCACCAAAATAAGGATTTAGCGATGTTCCAAAAGTTTTCATAGTTGGTGAGAGGTTCATGTAGGCATTAATTAATGGGGGGACATTTTCATCAAGCTCCCGCACTTTTTGTGACAGTATTTTGTGATTTTCTTTGTAGTTAGCGCCTGTAAAAATGCTATTCATCTTTTCTTCATCCATCTTAAGCTTAAGAGGGTCTTTTAACCATAACAATCTCTCTTTATCCCGGAAATGCTTTTTCATAAAAAATAAAATCATGTTTCGTGCTTTCTGGTTAAAATGCCGGTACATTGTTACTTTACCAAAGAAATAATTCACTTCCGGATTTTTAATAACCAGCGTACCTAAACCATCCCATAAGTTATCCAGGGCAAATAATGCTTTTCTTCCTTTTTTTGTTGATTGATATATGGGCTGTACAAACGATCTTCCTAATTCAACAAGATAGGGCAAATAGTTTTTTTTAAAATTGTCAGAGAAATGGAACAAACGTGATGTTGCAGTTATAATATCGCCATTATCATTTCTTTTAGCATGCTTGCAAAATAAATGTCTGTAACCACCTAATATTTCTTTTTTTTCAGGGTCCCAGACAATCAATTGCTCATAAGGTATTTCGGCCATATCAAATTCGTCAATATCTGCGCTCTTACCAGTTCCACCACCTGCATTTCTAAATGTTAATTCGCGCAACCTGCCAATTTCCTGCATCAACAGAGGGGATTCATGATAATTAAAGGAATAGATTTGATTATTTGCATTATTTGTATCCCTTACAAATTTTGCTTTTTTAAGTTCTCTTTTTAAATCAGCTTTGGGCAAAGCTTTTATTACTTCCTGCATATTCCAATTTTTATTGAATAAATATAGTAAATATTATGCTATATAACACATATGTTTGCATACATATAATTTCAATGTATAAATTTAAAAAGCAGGCTGTTATGCATTATTTAATGCATAGACTTTTTCTCTAATATCAGCAGCCCATTTACTTAATGATTTTGATTTATCCAAAGATTTATATGAGATCGGCTTTCCAAAACTTATGGTAAATGTATTGCCTCTGTGTTTATATGTTTCATCTGGTAGAAAAAACATTTCAAAGTTCCATTTAATCCTGAGAAATTTTCTTGCATTGGCCAGGTTATAAAACCTGTTTGTATTTCTTCCTGATATATGAACAGGAATAATATCACGTTCATGTTTTACAGCTTTAGCAATAAAACTTTTTTTCCACACAAGGTCAGCAATTTTCCCTTTTATTTTTCTCGACACTAATCCTGCGGGAAAGTATAATACCTGATGATCAGAGGCATAAATCTCATCTATAAGTTTTACGGAATCTTTAGCCTGGCCACCGTGTTTATTTATGGGTACAAATAAAGGATCAATATTTATTAAATTCATCAAAATATCATTTACCATAAACCGAATAGAGGGAAAATATTCAGATATGGTTGATATTAATATTAATCCGTCAAAACCGCCCAATGGATGGTTCGAAGCAAAAATATACCGGCCTTCAGCAGGAATATTTTCAGTGCCTTTTTGTATCACCTTAACTTCAAAATCTTCTATTACACTGTTTACAAAATCCAATCCGAATTTGTGTCCGTTTCTTTTTAGTAAATCGTTTATAAAATCCTGATGGATAATGTTTTTAATATATCTAAAAATAAAACCTGGTAAAATCTTGTATAGTTTTGGGTTTTTGTTCTTAAAGACCTTGTCAACATCTATTTGTATTATATCTTTTTTCATATAAGCGAAATTTTGCTTTAGCTAATAGCTAAATATTACAAAGCACACAAAAATACATTACTTTTTCAAATTTTTCAACCTTCGAGGTTTAAGCAGAGCTCGCAGGTTTTTAGGTTTTTCCCTAAACATATAATTATGCTTAGAGAGTAATTTAAGAAACTAAGAATCAATACCTTAGTCTCATGTTGACTGAATGACACTTTCCTTCCTTAATAAATGTTCAATGTAGCTCTCCTCTGAAAAGTTATTAACAAAGTGGGAAAAAGTGGGTAGAAGTGGTTGAATGTGGGATTTTTTCTATATTTTTATTGATTCGAAAAAAAAGTAAAATTTCATGAATTTATTCATTGGAGATTTCAATTGTAAAGCTGATGCAAAAGGGAGAATTTTGTTTCCTTCTGCATTTAAAAAGCAAATGTCTTCATTAGCCAATGAAAGATTTGTAATAAAAAAAGATCTTTTCGAGAAATGCCTGGTACTTTACCCAATAGAGGAATGGGAAAGGCAGAATAAAATAATCCGGAGCAAAATAAATCCATATAATAAGGAACATAACCGGTTCATACGTGGTTTTTACAAGGGAACAGCAGAAATAATCCTTGATGGTAATAACAGGATGTTAATTCCAAAAAGGTTGTTCGAACAAGTTGGAATAACCAGGGAAGTTGTACTTGCAGGGCAGGACGGGAAAATTGAGGTATGGGCAAAAGAACTGTATGACAATATTGTGGAGAATGATGAGGAATTTGCCCGGTTAACTGAAAAAATCATGGACGGGCCGATAAATGAAATAGATGAATAATGGAGTACCACATACCAGTTCTTTTAAAAGAAAGTATTAATGGATTGAACATTAAACCTGATGGTATTTATGTGGATTTAACATTTGGCGGGGGAGGACATTCCTGGGAGATTTTAAAAAGGTTAAGAAAGGGCAGGCTGATAAGCTTTGACCAGGATGTCGAGGCAGAACAGAATGAATTCAGAGAGAATAATTTTTTATTTATACAAAGTAATTTTAAGTTCTTTCGAAATTTTTTAAGGTATTATAAAGTAAGTAAGGTTGATGGAATACTTGCTGATTTGGGAGTTTCATCACATCACTTTGATGTTGCAAACAGAGGGTTTTCATTCCGTTTTGATGGTAAGCTTGATATGCGAATGGATCAAAACTCTGAATTAACGGCAGAACAGGTCCTGAATAAATATGGAAGTGAGGATTTAGTAAGGGTTTTCAAAGAATATGGTGAAATAAAAAATGTATACCGGCTTGTAAAAACCATTGTAAATCACAGAGATAAAGCTCCTATCAAAACAATTGAGAATTTTATAGAAGCAATATCTGCTGAAATCCCTAAACATTCGGAACATAAATACCTGGCCAGGGTTTTTCAGGCTTTACGAATTGAAGTAAATAACGAGTTGAACGTTTTAAAAGAAACATTACTTAATACTAGTAAAGCTTTAAAACCAGGAGGGCGATTAGTTGTAATTACTTACCATTCATTAGAAGACAGGTTGGTGAAGAATTACATTAAGTCGGGCAAATTTGATGGTAAGCTTGAGAAAGATTTCTATGGAAATGTTATTTCACCTTTTCAGCAAGTAAACAGAAAAGTAATTATTCCCGGTGAAGATGAAATAAAAAGAAATAACAGGGCCAGAAGTGCTAAGTTAAGAATAGCTGAGAAAAGATAAAATCATTATAGCATTAAATCATTTCAATAAAAAAATAAAGTAAACTCAATCACAAAACAGTTAAAATAGAAGCAAGAAGTAAAAAATGAGCGATCAGGAATTTATTGACATAGAAGAATCAAAAAAGAGCCAGAAGAAAGGTTCATTTAAAGATGTACTTGATGGAAGTTTACTTATTAGAGAAAACGTAGTTAAGCAATTTCCTTACATATTTTTCCTGACTTTTCTTGCATTGATCTACACTGGAAACAGGTACCATGCTGAAAAAATTAAAAGAAAAGTTACAAAATTCCAGGTAGAGCAGAAAGATTTAAGGTCAGAATCAATTACAACTAAATCTCAGCTCATGTATATGAGTAAACAATCAGAAGTAGCAAAACTAGTTAAGGAAAAAGGTTTGGAATTGGAGGAATCAACAGAACCACCAAAGAAAATTATTTTAAAAGATGACTAATTGATTAATGAAAGTTAAAACGGACATATTGTGGAGAATCGGACTATTGTATTTTGGAATAGTTCTGTTTGGACTTGTCATTATAGGAAGAATAATATACCTCCAGTATTTTGAGCGGGAAAAATGGAATAAGGCAAACACGCTAACTACAAGTGAAATTATTATTCCGCCCAACCGGGGTGACATTTGTGCTGAAGATGGGCGATTATTAGCAACTTCTATACCATACTATGAGATAAGAATGGATATGAAAAGTGAAGCATTGACAGATGAAATATTTAATAATAATGTAGACTCATTATCCTACCATTTATCAAAGCTTTTTAATGATAAATCGAAGCAACAATACAAACGTGAACTTGTGAGTGCACGGTATCATGGAAGTCGCTATTATTTAATAAAACGTAAAGTAAATTACTTGCAATTAAAAGAATTAAAACAATTCCCAATTTTTCGATTAGGTCAATATAAGGGTGGATTTATATATCTTGAAGAATACAAACGCATTCATCCCTTTGTAAACCTTGCTTTCAGGACTATAGGAAACCTGAACAAGTCGGGAAATATTGTAGGAATTGAAGGGGCCTATGACGAAGATTTAAATGGGAAGCAGGGTGTACGAAGAATACAAAAACTTTCAGGTAATGTTTGGATCCCAATTAGTGACGGGAACGAAGTTGACCCACAACATGGTAAAGATATTATTACAACTATTGATGTTAATATTCAGGATGTTGCACAGACTGCCCTTGAAAGCCAGCTTAGAAAGCATAATGCAAGTCATGGTACAGTGGTTTTAATGGAAGTTGAATCGGGTGAAATTAAAGCCATTGCGAATTTGTCATTGAATAAAAAAGGAAATTATGTAGAAGATTACAATTATGCTATTGGTGAAAGCACTGAACCGGGATCAACATTTAAATTGGCAACCTTAATGGTTGCATTGGAAGACAAATTTGTTGATTTAAATGATAGCATAGATACTGGTGATGGTGTTGTTAAGTTTCATGGACATCCAATAAAAGACAGTAATCATAAAAACGGGGGACATGGAAAGATAACAGTCAAACGTGCATTTGAAGTATCATCTAATGTAGCTATGACAAAAATCATTACCCGGTATTATTATGATAATGAGAAGAAATTTGTTGCCAGGTTATACAGGATGAACCTTAATGAGCGTCTTGGGATAGAAATTCGTGGTGAAGGAAAACCTTACATTAAATATCCTGGCGACACATTATGGTCAGGAATAACTTTGCCTCAAATGGCTTATGGTTATGAAGTTCAATTAACCCCTTTGCAAATACTTACTTTTTACAATGCTGTGGCAAACAATGGTAAAATGGTCAAGCCAAAATTTGTTAAAGCGATAAGATATCATGGTGATATTGTAAAGGAATTTAAAACTGAGGTAATTAATCCATCAATCTGTTCAAAAAGTACAATAAAAAAAGCTCAAATACTTCTTGAAGGCGTTGTGGAAAATGGAACTGCCATAAATCTAAAAAACAGCCATTATAAAATTGCGGGTAAAACAGGTACAGCGCAAATAGCCAATAAAAAATATGGATATAAATATAAAAACAAGATAAGCTACCAGGCATCTTTTGTTGGTTATTTTCCGGCTGAAAAACCAGAATATTCATGCATAGTGATTATTAATTCACCATCAAACCATGAATATTACGGAAACAGTGTTGCCGGGCCGGTATTTAAAGAAATTTCAGACAAAGTATACGCGACAAGTCTTAATATGCTTGCAGCTTTAAATAATGAAGAGAAGGAATTAGAACATGAAGCCCCATATTCAAAAAACGGGAACCTGGATGAACTTAAATACGTGCTCGATAATTTAGGGGTAGAAACAATAGCATCAAATATTAAATCAAACTGGGTGGTTACAACTGCAAAAGACAGTGTGATAGAATTAAATAACAGGTATGTTAAAACCGGTATAGTTCCAAATGTTAAAGGAATGGGCGTGAAAGATGCGGTTCCCATACTCGAAATGCAAGGTTTGTATGTAGTGATAAAAGGCCGTGGGTCAATTGTATCTCAATCAATACATCCAGGAACAAAAGCAAGAAAAGGTGAAGAAATAGTGTTAACCCTAATTTGATAAAGAGAACGAGTGATTGAATTAAATAACATATTAACAGGAGTATCATATATCCAATTAATTGGAGAAATTGATTTAACTATAAATAGCGTTGAATTTGATTCCAGAAAAGTTTCAGTTGGGTCTCTTTTTGTTGCTTTCAGAGGGACACAGGTTGACGGACACAATTACATTGATAATGCTGTAAAAAAAGGGGCAGTTGCTGTTGTTTGTGAAGAATTACCTCAACACATTAATGAGAAAGTTACTTATGTTAAGGTGAATGATGCAAAGAAAGAACTTGCCGGAATTGCTTCGAATTTTTTTAAAAAACCTTCTGAAAATATAACATTAATTGGTATTACAGGAACAAACGGTAAAACAACTATTGCAACTTTACTTTATCAGTTATTTAAGTTATTTGGACATAAATCGGGATTATTATCAACCGTTGAAAATTACATTGATGATAAACGAATAGAAGCAACACATACAACACCAGATACTGTTCAAATAAACAGCTTATTGCGCCAAATGGTTAATGAGGGTTGTGAATACTGTTTTATAGAGGTGAGTTCTCATGCAGTTGATCAAAAAAGAATTCATGCGCTGGCATTTGATGGTGCCGTGTTCACCAATATTTCACATGATCATCTTGATTATCATAAAACATATAAGGATTATATAGCAGCTAAAAAGGCTTTTTTTGATGAGTTGGGACATGAAGCTTTTGCATTGGTAAACTATGATGATAAAAATGCTATGGTAATGTTGCAAAATACAAAAGCACAGAAAAAAAGTTTTGCGCTTAAAACCATGGCCGATTTCAAATGCAAAATACTGGAGCATCATTTTGATGGTACGATGCTTCAATTTGATAACATTGATGTCTGGTCTAGTTTTATAGGTGATTTTAATGTATCAAATTTATTGGCTGTTTATGCTATAGCTATACTGCTTGGAAAAGAGAAAAACTATGTTTTAACAGAAATAAGTAAGCTCAGGCCTGTAAGAGGAAGGTTCGAAACTGTTAGGAACAATAAAAGTATTACTGGTATTGTTGATTATGCACATACTCCGGATGCGTTAAACAATGTATTGCAAACAATTAAAGGGATAAGAAAGGGAGCACAGCAAATAATAACAGTTGTGGGAGCCGGAGGTAACCGTGATAAGGATAAAAGACCGCTAATGGCCAGATATGCATATGATTTATCCGATAGATTGATTTTAACTTCTGATAATCCGAGAGATGAAGATCCGCTGGAAATTTTAAAAGATATGGAGGCTGGAATTTCAGACAGGAACAGTAAATTATTGTCAATAGTTGATAGAAAACAAGCCATTAAAACTGCATGCATGCTGGCAGGCAAAGGTGATATTATTCTTGTAGCAGGGAAAGGACATGAAACATGTCAGGAAATTAAAGGGATTAAATACCCTTTTGACGATATAGAAATATTAAAAGAATATTTAAACATTAACTAATATGTTAACATACATATTTGAATACCTTGATAAATTAAATGTGCCTGGAGCTGGTATGTTTCAATATATTTCTTTTCGTTCTGCATTAGCGGTGATTACATCCTTATTGATTTCCCTTATCTATGGAAAAAGAATAATTAACCTTTTAAGAAAATACCAGATTGGTGATGAAGCTAGAGATCTTGGTCTTGAAGGCGAAAATTTAAAAGTTGGTACTCCAACAATGGGAGGTTTAATTATTCTTGCATCTATATTAATACCTACACTATTGTTTGGAGACCTGGGCAATGTTTATGTTATATTAATGTTGATTACAACCGTTTGGTTAGGATTTGTCGGGTTTCTTGATGATTATATTAAAGTCTTTAAAAAAGACAAGCGGGGCCTTGCAGGAAAATTCAAGTTAATTGGTCAAATTTCATTGGGGGTTATCGTTGGCTTAACACTTTATTTGAATGAAGATGTAGTTATCCGGGAAAAAATATTCAGCGATACCCAAAGTGCCGAAGAAATAATTGAAAGCAATGATGTAAAAACAACTCGTAATTATACCATTGTTGAAAGCAAATCTACAAAAACAACCATCCCATTCTTTAAAAATAATGAATTCGATTATGCATACCTGATTGCTTTTTTAGGGGAGAAAAGCCAAAAATACGCGTGGATTGTTTTTATTCTAGCAGTAATTTTCATTATAGCAGCAGTTTCTAATGGAGCCAATATGACTGATGGGCTGGATGGCCTTGCAACAGGTGTTTCTGCTATTAATGGAGCAACCTTGGGTGTCTTAGCTTATGTATCTGGTAACCTGATTTATGCAGACTATTTAAATATACTTTATATTCCATATACTGGCGAACTTGTAATATTTGTAAGTGCATTCATAGGAGCTACAATTGGTTTCCTGTGGTATAATTCGTACCCGGCCCAGGTATTCATGGGTGATACGGGAAGTCTTGCTATTGGGGGCATAATAGCTGTATTTGCTATTATTATCAGAAAAGAATTATTGATCCCGATACTCTGTGGGATATTCTTTGCCGAAAATGTTTCTGTTATGTTACAAGTAAGCTACTTTAAATATACACGAAAAAAATATGGAGAGGGCAGGCGGATTTTTTTAATGTCCCCTTTGCATCATCATTATCAGAAAAAAGGACATACCGAACCAAAGATAGTAACAAGGTTTTGGATAGTTGCTATTATCCTGGCTGTTGTAACTGTTGTAACACTTAAAATAAGGTAATAAGAAGTGACTGAAAGAAAAGAAACATATAATAAAAATTATGTGAACGGCGGTAAAAAAGTTGTTGTCCTTGGTGCTGGTGAAAGTGGTTTTGGCTCTGCAATTCTTGCTAAGAAAAAAGGATTTAATGTTTTTGTATCTGATTCTGGTATAATTCAAGCTAAATACAAAGAGAAACTGGAGGAATATAAAATTGAATATGAAGAGGGAAAACATAACGAAAAAATAATCCTTAATACAAAACTGGTTATAAAAAGCCCGGGTATTAGTGATGATGTTCCAATTATTAAGAAGCTAAGGGAAAAAGAAGTAAAAATTATTTCAGAACTGGAGTTTGCAGCAGAATTTACTGAAGCTGTTAAAATATGTATAACAGGAAGTAATGGGAAAACCACAACAGCATTTATGACTTATGAAATACTTAAAAATGCCGGGTTAAATGTTGGTTTAGCTGGTAATGTCGGATATAGTTTTGCTTACCAGGTCGCTGAAAGAGAACATGATTGTTATGTGATTGAAATAAGCAGCTTTCAGTTAGATGGTATGTATGATTTCAAAGCAGAAGTAGCTATTCTAATGAATATTACACCTGACCATTTAGATAGATACGATAATGATTTTCAAAAGTATATTAATTCAAAATTCAGGATTATTAACAATCATACTGCAAATGAAAAATTTATTTACTGTGCTGATGATAAGGTAATAACAGAAGAAATAAAGAAAAGGAAAATCAAATCAGAGCAGTTGCCTTTTTCCTTAAAAGATATCCAATACCAGGGAGCATTCATAGAAGACAATATGATAAATATTAAATATAAAAATCAATCATTAAAGATGAATATATACGAATTAGCTTTGCTAGGCAAACACAACACATACAATTCTATGGCAGCAGGAATTGCTGCTCAGGTTCTTTCGATCAGAAAAGAAGTTATCAGAGAATCCTTATTAGATTTCAAGGGGGTTGAGCACCGGCTTGAGCCAGTGGTACGGGTACATGGGATCGATTTTATAAATGACTCAAAAGCAACTAATGTCAATTCAACCTGGTATGCTTTAGAAAGCATGACAAAGAAAGTTGTCTGGATAGTTCGCGGAATTGATAAAGGCAACGATTATTC
>DAOVJU010000485.1 GCA_030632095.1 Chlorobiota bacterium | reverse complement strand
TCTTCAATTAATTGTTTAATAGTATATCCATACATACGAGAAAACCCATCATTGATCCATTCAAAGTTTCCACGGGAATCCATAATAGATACTGCATTATCGGTTTTACTGGCAACTATTGAAAGTTTTTCCAATTCCTGGTTTGTCTGCCTTAATTTTTCAGCCTGGAAAAGAATTTCGTGTTTTTGTCCCAGTATATTTTGATTAGCATATTGCAACCATTCTGCCTGACTTTTTAGCTCTTCTTTTTGATGTTCGATTTCGGCAGTGCGTTCCAGCACTATATCCTCAAGCTTTTGCTTTTCAATTTTCAACCTTGCAGTACGTATTCTGATAATAATATTTATAAATACAATTAGTAAAATTAAATATGATATAAAAGCAACCCAACTACGATACCAGGGTGGTAATATTTCAAATTTAAAACTAGTTGCCTTGCTTTCTAAACCATAAATATTTTTTCCCTTAACATAAAAAACATACTTGCCCTCGGAAAGGTTTGTGTATTCTTTCTTGGTTTCTCTCGTCCAATTTGACCAGTTTTCATCAAATCCTTTCAGATAGTAACTATATTTATTTGATTTTTCATCCTCGTAAAATGGAAGAGAATAATAGAAAATTATTGAAGCTGTTTTGTATTCTATTTCAGGCTTGAAACTTTCTGGTTGATTATCTAAAACTTTAATAGGAATGTTGTTAACCTGCCCTTCATCGATTTCATGATAATAACCATTAAAAATTGTAGAATCCTTACCAATACTAACATTTCGTATTAATGTTTTTATTGAATGAAAGCTTTCATAATTTTTTTTGATATCAGCATCAAACCTGAATAATCCATCGGAACCACCAATCCAAAAACTGCCATCATAATCAGCATAACTCGCTACAACATCTTTTACAGGTAACCTTTTAAATGATAAACTGTCTTTATTAAAATTATCCTCATTAACTTTTAAAAACAGGTCTTCTCCATTCAATAAATAATTACCGGAATCATCTCTCACTAAAGTATTAATACTCTTTGATTTGCTTGTGTAAAGCACACCAAATGTGCTGTCTGGTAAAAATCTATCCTGTTTTGAGTTATAATAATAAAGGCCTTTTTTAGTTCCAAACTTCAATTCATTATCAAAATTATAAATAGCTATTTCCTTTAATGAAGGCAAACCGTTTAATGTATCATATAATGTTATTTGAGGTTCCCCGGTTTTCAAATTTATCTTAAAAATTCCTTCATAATTTGCCGATACCCAAAGATTTCCCAATGAGTCTTCTTCAATATCCCTTATTTCTTTTTTAAGATCTTCTTTTTCAAAGATATTTTGTATGAATTGTCCATTTTTATATTCAACATATACCAATCGGTTTCTGGTCCCTATATACATTTTATCTTTTGAAATTCTTGACTGAAACAATGTAAATCCACCTGTAAAATCACTAAAGCGTAATGCTGTATCTTTTTTAATTTGATATACACCATCGTCGGTTCCTGCAAATAAGTATTTTTCCCTGCCATATTTAAACTCTAAAAAATCCCATGTTTGAGATAAAAGACCTTTCACCCTTAAAAAGCTGTTAATTCCTGTAATTGAAGATGGTTTATCATCCATTATATAAACACCATTATTAGTGGCAATATGTATTTGTCCGTTAAACCTGATTATATTAAGTATTGTTCCCCTGAACCCTGTTTCTTCATCCCAGAACCGAAATGGTGAATTTATTTCCAACCTGGCAATCCCATTATCCAATGCTGCCCAAAGTGGCTGATTTTCACTATGATGTAAATAATAAACAGCTTCATCCTGTAAGACATTATCTCTGTTACTATTTTCAAGTATATTGAACTTTTCATCAATTACAAGTATACCTTTACGTGTAGTAGCAAATGCATAATTATTGAAATCAATTTTTACTCCATGATATAGTTTATTATCTCTCAAAAACTTACTGGAAGGATTTTCAATTATATTATAATTTGTCCTTGGTGTATAAGGTATAGTAACCGTATCAGGATCATATATAATAATTCCGTTACCAGTAGTACCAATCAATAGGTCATTATTTAAATAAGGCAATATGGTAAAAGGGCCTGTGTAAGCCATTAATTCACCTGCCGGAACTAATTTTAACGAATCATCTGTCAATATTTCCAATCCTTTACCTACATCACATATGTATAATTTATCTTCTACTGCAAAAGCCAGAAAAAAATATTCACCATTTGGAACAATTGTATTAACTTTTCCATTTTTAAAATGAAAAATATAGTTTTCAGATAAAAAATATATTCCGTATTGATTTGATTTGGTACTCCAGATATCCATAAAATCATGTTGCGATGAATCTATCATGGGAATTAGTGAATAATACTCCAGATTACCTGTTATGTCAGGTTTTAAATATCCAAATTCAGTATGTCCCCCTATATAAACAACACCAAAGCTATCAACAGCAAGTGACCGGATAGTTGATAAGTTTCTTATCACTATTTTCTTCCAAAATGTACCATCATATTGTAAAACTCCTTCATCATTCCCGGCATATATAATTCCACGATGATCTTGAACAATAGCCCAGTTTTGAGTTGCGGCATTATACTCTTTTGCAGAATAATTATAGTGAAATGGTTTTCCTCTCTCCTGGCTTAATACAGCAAGATATAATACCAGGAAAAACAAAAGAAAAGAGAAGTTGTATTTGAATAATTTAGTCAATCTAAGAAGCTACGTGAAAATTTTTTTACAACTGGATATTTCAATTACAAATATGTTTTATGAATTAAAAATCAATTTATTCTATTCGTTGATTTTTTCGGTATTCTAAAGTAATACTTTTAATGGAAAGTTTCTAAATATTCTAATTCTTATTACTTATACAATAGGATAAAATATAATTTTGCTTACAGATGGGTCAATTTATTAAGTAAGCCACTAACATTTTCTTTATAGCTTCTGCCTATTGGAAGCTCAATACCTGCAACTTCCACTATACTTGAACTATATGATTCAATATGTTTAATAGAAACAATTATAGACCGGTGAATTCGCAGGAATTGAGTTTTATTAAGTTTTTCTTCAAAATAGCTTAATTGTTGTTTGGTCACTACTTTTTTTCGGGTTGTATTGATTCGAACATAGTCTTTAATGCTTTCAATATATTCAATGTTATCAATGAATATCTTTACCATCTTTTTGTTTTCCTTCACATAAATAAATTCACTAGTGTCGGCATGTTTCGAATCAT
>DAOVJU010000263.1 GCA_030632095.1 Chlorobiota bacterium | reverse complement strand
TATCCAGTATTTAGTAAGTGCGGGCGCAAGGGTTAAATTCTTTGGATTATACTTTACCAGTCCTTCATAAATCTGATTTGCAATGTTTTTATCAACCTGGCTGGTAATATTATGCGGATTTAAATTCCAGGAATATTCTGTTTCGTTAATTTTAAGGACCCCTCCATGTCTTTCACTGATAAAACTTTTTTTTTCATCTTTAGTCACGCATGAAGTAATAAACAAAACAAATAGTGATGCAAGCAAGTAATAACGCACGATTATAATATTTAAGTTTAACAACTAATAAAACTAATTTGAAAATACAAAATTTTAAATTTTTTTAACAATTACCAAATTATTCGACATCAATAATATACAATTATTTACTTCTTCTATATTTTTAGAAAAAATTCGGTTTAATATTTGATTTTAAATTATATCATTTAATTTAGCCAGATGTAACTGGTTAATGCTCATGAAAGGAATAACATTACAGGTTATTCCTCGCAGGGAAAAATTATTGTTTGAATATCTTAACCAGAATAATTTATTGATCATTCAGGTTGGCTTTAATATAAACATTTGAAAACTTAATAATTAAAATGTTAGTCTCCAGGTTCAAATTATTACTAATTCTTCTGTTGTTTTTTATAGATAAGAGTATTTTTCCCGGTGAATTAAACATTAATGGATTTTATCAAGGGAAAAATGTATTTGTAATGAATCCATTAATGGATTCCGGAAATGAGTTTTGTGTTTTGAAGGTAATTGTAAACGGACAGGAGACAAATGATGATATATTTTCAAGTGCTTTTGAAATAGATTTGGCAGTTTACCAGTTTAGTGTGGGAGAAAGAATTACTATTTCAATAAAACATAAAAACAATTGTGAACCTAAAATATTAAATCCTGATGTACTTAAAGTCAGAAGCACATTTAACGTTAGTTTAATGAAAATTGACAAACAAGGAAACTTAACATGGAACACATCAAATGAGTCAGGCCCGCTGAAATTTATCATTGAACAATATCGGTGGAACAAGTGGATTGTAGCAGGGGAAATTATGGGAAAAGGGAAAGTTGATAAAAATATATACTCTTATAAAGTTTCACTAAACTCAGGTGAGAATATCTTCCGAATTAAGCAAATTGATTTCACCAATGTTCCAAGATATTCAAAGGAAAAAAAATACCGGTCAAATAAACCGCCTATAACTTTTGAGGTTAATAAATTTTCAAATAGTATCATTTTCTCAGATGAAACCATGTATGAAATTTATTCCATGAAAGGATTATTAATTAAAAAAGGCCAGGATTCGCAGCTTAGCATTATGGAATTAGAAATTGGAGAATATTATCTGAACTACGATAATACGTTTGAAACATTTAAAGTGAAATGATCCCGACAGTTGTCAAAGATTTTTTATTGATTACTTATTTCAAACAAATCAGATATATCCATATTTATTGATAAATGAATGGTTTCAAAATTATGTTGTTTGGCTGCTTCAATATTTAATAACAAATCATCAACAAATAAGGTCTTTTCAGGAATTAGCTGTGCATCGTTGATTACATAATCAAAAATCTCAGAATCCGGTTTTCTCATGTGGAGTATATGCGAATAGTAAGTTTTCACAAAAACAGTTGAAAACTCCAGGTTGAAGATGCCCGGATAACTTTTTGTAAAATTTTCATAATGAAGTTCATTTGTGTTGCTAAGCAAATATAAATTGAACCTTGTCTTCAATTTGTTCAGTATCTGAATTCTTTCATCCGGTATAGTTAATAACATGGCATTCCATGCAGAATTTATTTTTTCGTCCTGAATATCTTTTTTCAGGAATGACTTTATCTTATTTCTGAATTCGGTTGGAGTAATTAATCCTTTTTCAAGATCGAGGAAAAATTGATTTTCTTTTGCTTGCTGATAATGTACTGCCGGACTATTAACGCCAAGTTGCTTAAAGGCTTTATACGTTAATTCAAAATTGGTGTCTATAATAACACCACCAAGATCAAAAATGATATTTTCAATGTCTTTGTACCTGTTCATTAAAAAATGCTATATTAAAGTTGAAAATTTATGTACAATTGTGTAATATTGCAGTCCCAAATTTAAAAATTGTTTTTTCGGAAACAAATTTTAGGGCCCATAGCTCAGCTGGTTAGAGCACCTGACTCATAATCAGGGGGTCCCTGGTTCAAGCCCAGGTGGGCCCACAGAAATGAATAAAGGAGTTTGCGAATAGCAAGCTCCTTTTGTTTTTCAGGCTGGTTTAAGTTTGGTTTAAACTACTCTGTAAATCTATTTTCTGTTTTTCTTGTTTTATGCCTATAATATATTATAATTTATTATTTTTGCACCTTACACTGGAAGTTGCCCGGCGTTTTACACTGGATATCGCAAAACGACTTACACTGGAAATTACTCGGCAGCTTACACTGGAAGTATCACATAAAATTACATTGAAAGACTAACATTATGGCGACACCACAGGAAAAATTGGCACAGGCTTTAGAAGAATTGCAAAAATTGCAAAATGAAAAAGGTATTGCAGTTATCCAAGCAAGTGAAATGACTCGCACGGTAAAGGAAAGGCTTGTAGGAAATGGTTTTTTAAAAGAAGTTGTAAGGGGATGGTACATATCAACCAGACCTGATGAAACCGATGGAGACACCACATCATGGTATATGTCTTTCTGGTATTTCGTTTCTGTATATTGCAAAAACCGTTTTGGAGATGACTGGTGTTTATCTCCCGAACAATCCCTGATGCTACATGCCGGTAATTATACCGTACCAAAACAGTTGTTGGTTCGCTCATCAAAAGCATCAAATAACAATCTTGTTTTGCCACATAATACTTCAATTTTTGACAC
Organism: Chlorobiota bacterium; assembly: GCA_030632095.1. Classification (GTDB taxonomy): domain Bacteria; phylum Bacteroidota; class Bacteroidia; order Bacteroidales; family B39-G9; genus JAADFW01. The sequence goes on along the minus strand of DAOVJU010000263.1, from coordinate 2,743 downwards.
AAACCTTTCGTTACCAGATAAACAGAATAAAACAGTCATTGAAGGGGTAAACCTCTATTCTCTTGAAGCTGGTTTAATATCTGTTGGAGAAGATTTCTTTACACGTCAGACCACCGATGCCAGAACATGTCTTGCCATGGTCAAGGATGGTTCCATTCTACTCGGAAAACTCCTTGAAGGTGGTCATAGTGCTGTAGCAGGACGCCTTGCTGGAGCATTTAGAAATATTGATAATGACAAAATAGCGGATAAAATCGTTAAAACCATGAAATCTGCTGGATATGACGTAAGGGAAACAGACCCCTTTGAAGAAAAATTGCCAAACATTTTAAATGCAAGGGAAACATCTCCATATGCCAATCGCATCAAATTAATGTGGTATAAAATGCGTGAGACAGTAATTACCACCTTTCCCTCATCTAAAGTATTGCCAACCAATATTGATGCTTATCTTAAGGAGGTGGAAGAAAATTATGCAGATGATGCATATAACTCTTTATCCATTGAAGGGTATCGTGTAACAGCAGAGTTAATTGAAAGAGTACGTGATGGTAAATGGAATCCTGAAGTTAGTGAAGTAGACAAAAAAGAAAGAAACGCGATGGCCGCACGAGGATATTATCAAGCATTCCAAGCTGTTAAGAAGAGTATAAAAACAATACTGGGTGGTACCAATGCTGGTGAGGTTGCCGATAATGACTATGACGACTGGTACCGAGAACTGTTTGCCCCCAGCGTTACGGCAGGAATAATAAAAATAAGTGATCTTGCTGGATATAGAAATGGTCAAGTCTTTACCAAAGGCTCAAAACATACACCTTTAAGTCCGGAAGCTGTTCGTGATGCGATGCCAGTGCTTTTTGACTTACTTAAAGAAGAAAAAGAGGCAAGTGTAAGAGCTGTTCTTGGTCACTTTATATTTGTATATATTCACCCGTATATTGATGGTAATGGTCGAATTGGACGTTTCCTTTTTAATACAATGCTTGCATCGGGTGGTTATTCATGGACGGTTATTCCAGTAGAAGAACGGGATATATATATGGCTGCTTTGGAAAAGGCAAGTGTTGATAGTAATATAACAGATTTTGCAAAATTCTTGGGTGAACTGGTAAAAAAAGCTGCAAAATAATATTCTTTAAAACACGCCGGTCTCAGGTTGGGGAGGTAATAATAAATCATTTAGTGGCAAGCAAATGAAATACAAGCTTTACCTATAATTACACAAATAGCTAAAAAACCATATATCCTTTGCTAAATCTTCCGGGCTCATTTCAACAGTTGGATAAAAGTATAGCTCTTTTATTTTATGGTGTTTAATCGCTCTTTTTGGATTCTTACTCTCAGGAATTTGATATTTATTTTTTCCAAATGGATAAAGAATTTCTGATATCATTCTTTTACTTATTGCCTGATTAAAAATGGCTCTTAGTGATCTTAGATAAAAACCTACGGTAGTCATTGATTTTCCCGATTTTAACATCCAGTTTTCAAATTTGTATAAAAAGGATTTATCAATTTCACTAAAATAGATAATTTCTTTTCCTCTGAATTTTAATAAAGAATTATAGCTGGTCTGATAACCTTGTGCTGTGCCTATCCTGCCTTCTTTTTTGAATTGTTTGATGTAAGATTCGTATACAGAATTAATTGTAGGTTTGCCTTTGGGTGATTTTAAGTAATATTCAAAAAGTTCAAAACTGAAGTCCGGTAATCTGTCAATATACTCAATAGCTCTTTTTTCGATTAGATTCAATGTGAGTCTCATTGTTTTATTCCTACCCCTGCTATCAGGTGACATTACCTTTTTAAACTCCTCCTCAGTTAATACATATTTGGTGGAGTAATATCTTTGTTGTCTTTGATAAGTTACTCTCAACCTAACTGTGTGCCTGTTATCCCTTTTTCTCTTAGTTCTTTTATCAAGTACAATCGCTGTTGTAACTTCCCTGTTCATTTCGCCTCAACTTAATACAGTTTAACATACAATGGTAGTAAATAACGGTAAAATAAACAAGAAACCAATAAACTTATTTTCCTCATTATCAATCAGTTACTATATTATAGCCTTAATATAGTAAGTCTTTAAAACTCTCATAATCAGGGGGTCCCTGGTTCAAGTCCAGGTGGGCCCACGAAAGCTACCGAAAGGTGGCTTTTTTATTTGTTAATTTTATGGTCATGCGTTATATTATCACTAAACGGGTGCCGGAAGGGTTTTATGCCGCCATCCCATTTATAAAAGTATCTACAAAGCTGACAATTTTATCAATTACTCGCCCTACAATTAGTTTTCTTTCCAGCAGCCTGGGCTTTACATCAAGTATATTGACAATGTCGTCTCTTAGCGGTAGTCGCTCGGTAAACAGGTAATCTCCTATAACTGTTTGAAGCTTCTCCTGGGATAACTTTTCTTCCTGGCAAATTTCATCAAATGCCTTCTTTTGTTCAATACTCCAATAGGTTTCAAATGCTGATGGAATATCGTCTGCATCTTCTATATGTGGTAGATTTTCTTCGATAAATTTCTGAATCAATTCTCTTTTGCTTCTTAATTTAGCTTCACCGGATAACATATCTTCAATTACCTTTTTATGTTTCGCTTGTTCTTCTTTTTCTGCTTCTTTAAGTTTAGCCAGTAGCTTTAATATATAGGTTACATTTATTTCATCCCTGTGTATCAGCTCTAACTCAAAATCCACATCATCAAGAATTGAAACCTTTTCTTTTAATGTATCGGTTT
>DAOVJU010000185.1 GCA_030632095.1 Chlorobiota bacterium | reverse complement strand
ACTAATTAAAGTATTTCCATAGCAGCTTATTATCATATTTTGAAAGCGGGTTGCCGTGTATGCAAATGGTTTTAACAGGATAATACTTTCTGATAGTTTCCAGGTGTTCTACAAATAACTCAATTGCTTTTTCTTGCAACTTTGAACTCCCGATAGCTATCGGGAGAACTTAAAACTTTTAACTGCTTCGTCAAAAGTTTCGTAGTGATATCCAATCTCATGCCTTAACTCTGCAATTTGTCAAATAATTTTATGAAATAAACCACAAATTTATTAAATACAAAAACATGCATAAAGTGGTATTGATTTGATATTATTTTCAAAACCAAAATTTTTAGAAGAAATTCTGATAGAGTAAACCGGTTTGTATTTTGATACAAATTGTTGCAAACTTTTAGAACGTACATTTTCAGATGATTTTACTTCTATAGGAATAACTTCTCCATTTCTGTTTTGAATTATAAAATCAACCTCCGCTTTTCCCTCAGATTCCCAGTAATTCGGAATATAATTGTTCGCTGCTAATGCTGCTGCTACATAGTTTTCAGCAAGTATTCCTTTTATATTGTCAAATCCTTGTACTTCTGACAATATTGTATTTGCTGAAATACCAAATTTCGATAACAGCAAACCTGTATCTGTCATATAAATTTTAAACGAATTATTATCTGTATTAACTGATAAAGGAAAAATACCTGCTGTAACTTTCGGACTAAACACAATAACTCCAGATGCCCGAAGCCATTCTATTGAAATTTGATATTCTTTCGCCCTGGCACCTGATTTTATTTGTTTATACTGAAATTTTCGCTTTTCTTTTGCCAGTTGAGCAGGTATGCTATTGAAAACTCCCATTATGCGAACAGTTTCTACAGGACTAGCATATTTTGCCATATCAGCAATATATGCATCGTTAATGTTTTTTTGAATGGATGCGGTAAAATCGAAATCATTTGTTTCAGTATATTCATTGATAGCTTGTGGCATTCCACCGATACAAAGGTAAGTTCTATAGAAATTCATAAAATGCTGATGAAGAGAACATTCAGAATTATTGTTAAAACATTCACGAATAATTTCCACCCCTTTTCTTTGTTGTATAGCCCACAAAAATTCTTCAAAATCAAGTGGAAAAAGAGTCTGCATTTCAACTTTTCCAACCGGGAATGAATATTTTTCGCGATTTATTGCTATCCCCAGCAAACTTCCTGCTGCAATAATATGATATTGAGATGTTTGCTCTGCAAAATACTTTAATGAAGTAAGTGCCTTTTCACTAGCTTGAATTTCGTCAAAAAAAATCAGACTGTTGTTTTCCAAAATTGTTTTTCCTGATAATACAGAAAGATCTTTCAATATTCGACTCGGAGATAAATCCTTTTCAAATATCTTGTTTAACTGGCTATTGCTTTCAAAATTAAAGTATAATACGTTTTTATAATGTGTTTTTCCAAATTTTAAAATTGAGTGTGTTTTTCCAACCTGTCTTGCTCCCTGAACAATTAGCGGTAATCTTCTGACAGAAATTTTCCAATTTAATAAGGTATTTTCAATCTTACGTTCCATTTAGTGTTGCTCTCTTACGTTATTATGTTCTTGTTTGTGTAAATATAATACATTTAAATGATTTTTGTAGAGGATAATGAATTGAATTTACATTTTATCTGTTTATTATTTGTTTTAGCTCACAAATTGTTTTATTTTCAATGGTGTTCATGAGCTCACTATGTTCGGTTCAGTTGTTAGATGCCTGCCTGTTTGGCATACAGCGAACCACATGATGTAAAATGATCATCCTTTTATAAGTTTAATAATTATTTTTTCATGCTTGTTTTATTGGTTTACAAAAAACAATCTTTTTATTACATTTTTAGTGTTCTGCCAAACAAGCGATGAGTAAAAAGAAATGAGAAATGAGTTATCGTTATTTGCAAAATTTCCCCGGATTATTAATCATAGAAATAAGCATCTTTCTAACTTCATCATATCCTTTCATCAATTCTTTTAGCCCATGCCTCTGCTATATTTGATGTTACTGATCTGGAAGATCTACGAATCTGGTCGGCCTGTCCAGTGAAATAGATTAGCTAAAACTGACAGATTTAATATTTTATAACTATATCCAAAATAAAGCTAATATTTCACAGGATAAAAATATTTCTCTTCTTTCGGAAAACTCTTTGTTATCTCAAAAATCTTCATTGCCAAGCTGTAAGCTTTTTGAAATACCCTGTGAAATAAAACCTATAAAAAGCAATTGTCTTAAAAAATCCGGAGATGTATTTCACTGGATAAACTATCAAATCTCGAAAACTATTAATCTGTGCCATTTTTTCTGTCTTTTTATATTTTAACAAAACTCATCTCTCAATTTTTACCTCTCAACGCTCATTTCTAACATAAAACCATCCCTTAACCACATTCTTAACATTCTGCCAAACAAGCTCCTTCACCCACGGAACCGGCTTATCAGTCCAGCGTTGCGGATGAAATGTTATCATGGCTTTTTGGGGGAAACTTCCACTTTCAACTGCTTGTATTATTTGACTGGTAGAGTGATAAGTTGGCCAATTATCTTGTGATTGGTAATCGGTGATCGGTGATCGGTGATTGGTAATCGGTGATCGGTTAACCTTGTCACGAATGCTTACGCGATCTCCATCCCATCTTCTTCCTGTATCAGTAAGGTAAAAAACTTCATTAAAATCAATATCAAAATAGGGTTCGCCAATTATTCCATAATCTTTGTAATTATAATATTTCCAAAGTAGTTTATTATCATATTTTGAAAGCGGGCTGCCATGCATACAAATGGTTTTAATCGGGTAATACTTTCTAAGTTCGGCTAAATGCTTCTCAAACAATTCAATTGCTATATCAGCAAGTTCCTTTTCAAATTCGTTTTGTATCTTTTGCCTTTTTACTTTTATCTTGTTGTTTTTTAAAACAAGATCAAAATCCTCGTAGTGATATCCTATTTCATGCCTTAACTCAGCAATTTGTGCAAACCGTAAAGAAAAAAAAGCAAACATTATTTTATCGGGCAATTCTTCTTTTAATACTGCATGTATTATGTTAAATATTTTTTAAGTACAAGTATTTGCTTACTATGTTTTTCGGGGTTTTGTTCTTTAAGTTTTTGAATATTCAGGAGTTTCCATTTTATACCCGGAAATATTTCAAAATTAAATATACCCCATTTTGGTTTACCCTCTGAGAAGCTTATTATCAGCTCAGTTACCTCTGATGAAATATTATTTTTCACAGTTTCCACCAATTGAACCCTTGTATTTTCATACATATCATAGGTAAACTTTTCTTTTGTCATCCCACTAAATTGACTATTAAGTGTTGCTTCATGATTAAGAAAAGAGGGATTTAAAATTTCATGAATAGGGCGTTTACTACTCAGTAAACAAAAAATAAAACCCTCCATAATTTCAGGGGAATAGCCAAAGGTATCCAACATTTTCCTAACATCAAATAAATCACGTGGGTGTTGTCGATCAAGGGCAGCAACTATCTTCCCACCAAAAAGTTGACCTAAAGATACTATCTGTATTTCACAAAACATATTAAACTGCTCTTGTGCAGCATTACTTAAAGCCAGTAAATTAGTTTTTTGATAAATACCGCGATTAATGGTATTAACTTCGACTTTTATTTCAGTGTTATTAAGTGAACAAAATAATTTATACTCTATTTCATCAGCTTTTGGTTCTTTGATATTTATTCCAGGGATGGTTTTTAGAAGTTGACTTCTTAAACGGTTTAAAATTTTTTACTATTTGCACCAAGTCCTTATCTCGTGTACTAAACGGCAAAAATGTCAAGTCAATATCAACAGAGAAGCGAGGTATATCAAAATAAAAGAGATTAATTGCAGTACCCCCATGTAAAGCAATGTCATTCTCTTTTGCAATAACCGGTAAAATTCTTAGTAATAGTTCAACTTGTTTATAATATTGATTATTTATCATTAGAATTCTTTTGGTACCGTAATTTGATATTTTGGAATGTATATACCATTGGGAACGATGCTTCTTTTGCCCTTTCCAAGATTCATGTGTTTAATATTCAGATGTTTAAACCAAGAATGTTTGGCCTTTTCAGCTAAAAATAAAAATAAACGCAAAGCTTTTACCGAATTACATTGTTCCAAAATTTCCTGTACATTTTTAGGCTTAAGCGAAGTTAGTCCTTCCATAATTTGCCAGGCTTCCTGTAAATCAAAATTTTTCGGCACAAGTACGAGGCATTCCAATAATGCTCTGGTAGGACCTGATATTTTAATGGAAAATGTTTTTTCATTAAATTTTATTAACCCAATGTTTGGATAAAGCATTGAAGTATGAATCAATACCGGTTTGGTTTTCCCGTCAATTTTTTTGAACCAAAGAGGCAAATTGGTGCCACTTGGTGCAAAAAGTAATGTCTCTTTTTGATATAATTCCAAATAATGGGACAGACCCTGCAAACCTAAAGCAGTGCGCCCTCCAACATGAATATTTTTTCCTGCTTGAAACTGTAAACTATATAAAGCACCAAATAAATCAATAGTATCACCGGTTCTTTTCATAGCACCATAACCTAATGATGTTAGCCATCCACTCTTTAAATACCTATGTTGCAGATCATAGGAATAGCCTTGATTTACAAGCCACGATGACAATAAAACGGTATCTTGAGGATGCTGTTGAAGCAAGCGGTTTATTTTAATGCCGGAATTTGTACTCATAGTACAAATATAATAATAATATTAAACTGTTGCGGTTCTTTTAAACAGTATGTTTTTGTTGTGGATTGCTTGCATATTAAATATTTTTATAATAAAACATGGATAACACTGATCAGCTATTGGGGAAGAACGCAGATTAAACTCAAAACTCTCAACTATTATGATCTTATTCTTACCAAAAGATACTTCCCAACATTCTTCACATTCTGCCACACCAACTCCTTCGTCCACAAAACCGGATTATCCGTCCAACGCTGAGGATGAAAAGTTATCATTGCTTTTTGGGGGAAATTTCCACTTTCAACTGCTTCTATTATTTGGCTGGTAGAGTGATAAGTTGGCCAATTATCTTGTGATTGGTAATCGGTAATCAGTGATCGGTTAATCTTGTCGCGAATGCTTACGCGATCTCCATCCCATCTTCTTCCGGTATCAGTTAAGTAAAAAACTTCATTGAAATCAATATCAAAATATGGCTCGCCAATTATTCCATAATCTCTGTAATTATAATACTTCCATAACAACTTATTATCATATTTTGAAAGCGGACTACCGTGCATGCAAATGGTTTTAACCGGATAATATTTTCGTAGCTCTGTTAAATGTTTTTCAAATAACCCAATAGCAATTTTGGCCATTTCTGTTTCAAACTCTTCTGTTGACTTGAAACCTGAAACTTGAAACGTTGAACCTGAAACCTTAAACATGGAACTTTTGACCGCAAGGTCAAAATCCTCGTAGTGATATCCTATTTCATGTCCTAATTCTGCAATTTGCTCAATAATTTTTGGATTAAAACTTTGCGGAACTATTCTGAAATAATAGCTTCCCCTTATCCCTAATTCATGCTGTATTTGTGCAAATATTAAAGAGTTTTGTGGTTGTTTGTCTACATCGTGGCGGAGGATAATTGAGTTTTTTTTTGAATTTTGTAAATATTTCTGTAATGTCTGAAAAAAATAAGCCTGATTAAAACACCTGCTCTAAGTGTAATAAGTTTTTGTGCTAATCAATCTTCTTTTGTAATATAATTTTCAATGCAATCGATAAAATCTTTCATATCAGATTTCATCTCAATCACATCACTAATATTGAATTCAATAAATGGGACATAATCTCCATCACTACGATTTTTAAAGCTGTCCCTCAATATTTTCCCATACTTTGATTCTATTATACCAGGTTTTATGAAGGTTTTGTTAAACCAACCTATTAATTGTAAATGTTTGGAAGATTGAAAGTTATATTTCAATGCCAAGGCATTTAAACAATAAAACAGACCATAATATATTCTATTTACAGCCACTTTAAGTAGATTCGATTCTATTAATTTACCTACCTCTGATATTGTTTCCCTGGCTTGTTGAATTCTATATTCTATCAGAATATTACGATCTTCATTTTGGATCATGCGTGTAAACCTTCTATAATTGCTAATTTAAATATGGGATGTTTACCCCTAAGTCCTGTTTGTAGTTCATTCTCAGAGATTATTTGAGAATCAATAAATATGTCATATTTCAAATCAATATCATAACACAGATCATTTATCTGCCGAATTGTTTTTCTGTTGTATTCTTTATTAAGGACAATAATGACATCGTAATCTGATTCTGCTGTAGCCGTACCTTTTATTTGTGATCCAAAAATTACTACATCTGTTACAATATTGTTTAAATCTTTGTTTAAATGTTTTTTAATCTCTATTGCAAGTTTTTTAGTGTCCATTACTCATATTTTATATGATCAAATATACTAATCTTTGACGTTTTTTTATATTTTAACAAAACTCATTTCTCTTTTCTCATTACTCACCACTCATCTCTCACCTCTATTAAAAAACTCTTCCCAACATTCTTCAAATTCTGCCAAACAAGTTCCTTTGTCCATAGAAAAGGATTATCAGTCCAGCGTTGAGGGTGAAAGGTTATCATGGCTTTTTTAGGAAAAGTTCCTCTTTTAATTGCTTTTATTATTTGGCTGGTAGAGTGATAAGTTGGCCAGGTTTTTTGT
>DAOVJU010000339.1 GCA_030632095.1 Chlorobiota bacterium | reverse complement strand
AACAGCTTTTATTAATGAAGGTTGATAAAAACCCTGAAATTAAACTTGAACTGGATAAGTTATTTGAATTGGAAGATATTAATGAATATGAATATCACAAAACATGGGAGTTCAGAAAGTTCAAGAATAACGGTTTATACACTACATTAATCCAATTGTCAAATATTGACAGAAACATTAGAATTGCTGAAAATATCTGCCTTAGATATTTATTGAGAAATAAAAAGTTTACCGGGGTTGAGAAAGCTTCCAATGAACAGTTAGATTCATAATTACTTATAATAATTTTAAATAAAATTATCATGAAAAAAACAATATATATATCAGGAATAATTATAGCTAACTTATTATTAATAGGTAGTATATTTAAAATAAATCATTGGCCAGGAGCGAATATTGCCCTTACTTTGTCATTATTAGCACTAAGTTTTTGGTTTATACCGGCAGCATTACTAAATAATTATAAGGCACAAAAAGAAAAAAACAAGAAATGGCTTTATATTTCCACTTTCATTAGCTTTTTTATTGTATTTGTAGCTGCTTTATTTAAAATACTACACTGGCCTGGAGCAGGCTTATTGATTTTAATAGGAGTTCCTATTCCGTTTTTACTCTTTTTACCTGTTTATATTTACCATTCAATTAGAGATAAAGAACAATCACCGGTTAATTTCACAGGAGTAATATTAGGTTTAACATTTGTTGCGGTTTATAGCGTTTTGTTAGCTGTTAATGTTAGTCGTAATGTTCTTGACCACGGTCTGTCACTCATTAAAAGCAATGAAAATGTAATAGATTTTTATGAATTGAGGAATGATTTATATGCAAATATGAACGCAGAAGAAAATATTCAATATGAAACTATCTCAAAAATGAGTGATGAAATTTGCTCATTGATTCATAAAGCAGAAAAAGAAATCCTGAATTATACGGGCAATACTGAAATTGATGCTAATATGGGAAACGCCTCATTTAACAGGACTAATTTGGTGAATTATGATAATAGAAATGCCAGTCAATTTGTATTAAAATGGAAAGAAGAAGCTTTAGTTCCTCTTATTAAAGAAAAATTAATTGCTTACACTAAATACTTAAATACATTAGAACTAAATCCGGAGCTTAAAAGCACAATAGATGAAATTGATAATACAGATGTAATATATGTAGATGGTGAAAAATTTACATGGGAGGATAGGGAATTTGCATCGGATTATATGATTTTTGCGCTGGAGGCTTTATCACGTTGGGAAAAAAATATCAGGTTTATTGAAAGCATGATGTTAGCGGAACTTATTGATACTTCTTCTCGAAATTGAGTGGTTTAGAGCTATAAGAAGCAATTTGTTTATTTGTTGATATGTTGATTTGTTTAGTTTTTTTGATGTCCCTTTTCTAAACAAATAAACGAATAAACAAATAAACAGTTGAAGTACAAACAGAATTTTATGAACAGCAAAAATCTGAATTTAAACCATTGTAGTTAGCACTAAACAAAGAAATCCTTTCCTGTTTCAATAAATGACAAACAAAAAGCCGCACTGAATTTCAGGCGGCTTTATTTATTCATAATTTATGTAAAAACAACATCTCCATCTCCGTCCTGATAGCAGAAATTTTCAGGGTATAATCCTTTGAGCTTTTTTGAGATCGCGATAAACCGGGGTATTTTTCTTTTATATAAAAATGGCATTTTATGTTTGCTGATATAATCAACAATATCCTGATTGTGAACCGTGAAGTTTTTTGCCCCTTTTTGCATTAAAACCCCTAATATGAAATTTACAATTTGCTTAATATATTTTTTGTTATAATAGCAATAAGGCAATTTAAATTCTTTTTCCCGCTCATTAAAAAAAAGGAAAGCTATCAGTTTGTTTTCATCATATAATTTAACACAATAGTTGTGAAATGATCTTGATTCGGATGAAAAATAGTATTTGCTGGTTTTTCTATGCTTTTTAGCTTTTGACTTAATTATCCAGGGATATTTAATAACCCAGTTTAATTCGTCCTGGCCTCTTTTTACAATCTCATCTGCATTATTTGCTTCAATAAACTCCTTTACTTCATCATCAATGAAATTTACATATTCCACATTAAGTTTTAATGGTTTAAATGTGATTCGAGCTAAAGCAATCCGGATAACTGAAACCGAATTAATACATACATCAATAATTTTTAATAAAAATTTAAAATGCCGTAAAAAAGGTATTTTTGAAGGAAGCAGTTTGTGTAAATCAAATTGAAAATATCCCCGTATACCGTAAATGGTTTTTGAATCACAAATATTCAATTTATCAATTATTTGCTTTGTTGTGGGGGTTAAGTGGGCAAACAACATTTTCTGATCCCATGTTTCCAATAATTTTAAAAACAAAGGAATTGCAATTGCTTTTCCAATTTTTCTATCGCTCCACCATCCACTGCTCCATGCAACTTTATTTAACTTATCACCATTTAAATAATCGGGTAAAGCACCTGCATAAGCAATAACATTGTTTTGTTCATCAAACGCAATTAATAAAGCAACATCGTTTTTATCCGATCTTGGATTATGAGATTGAGAATATGCTCTTTGTTTGGTTATAGGAATGACATTATAATTATCAAATTCATGTTGATTTACAAATTCGGGTAATTCTCCGACTTTTATTTCACGAATATTCATCCATTCATAATTTTATATTATTTATAATAGGATAATCCCATTTGAAAAACTTTAGTTATTTATTTGTTATTATATAATGTTTCGTTCTTTTAATTTAGTGTTTATACTGGTTAATATATCACCAACATTATTAAAACCAATAATATCAGTCAGTTCAAATTTAAGATTAAAATGGTTTTCAATTTTAGAAATTAAAAGAACATGATTAAGAGAATCCCATTCGTGAATATCTTTAGCAGATGTATTGAATTCAATAGTTAATTCCGGGGAATTGAAAACTTCCCTGAATAGTTTTTCCAGATCATGAAATGTTGCATTTTTATCCATTTATTAGCATGCTTATTTGCCTAACATCCAGGCAATATTAAATTTACAATATTCCTTAAATCCTAGTTTTTTATATACTTTTTCGCCTAAACCGGTAGAATGTAATACAATGTTTTCAACACCCTTCGAAACCAGATTTTTAATGGTTTGCTTAGTGATTTGAGTTCCAAAACCCATTCCCCGCAAATGTTCTTTAGTTGCAATAAGATATAATCCACCAATATTATTTGAGTTAAATGACAAAGAAGTTGCTACAGGTTCATTATTATACAAACCAACAAAAAGATCAATTTCATCCGTTGAAATTAAATCTTTAAAGATGTCTGTGTTTATTTTTTTTCGGCTTAAAATCTCATTGCAAACTATATTAAACCAGGCTTTTAGTAACTCTGGGTTGCTAACACTTTTAATTTGCAAATCCTTTTTAATATCAGGAAAATCCAATTCCTTTTCATTAAGTGCCATGCCTTTCCACTGCATTACAGGCCTTATACCAATTGTTTCAAGCGATAATTCAAATGATCTCATCGAATCATCATACTTGTAAATTAAAAATGGGGGAGAATTATTATTTAAAATGTCATGTTTTAATTTGTCAACAGCTTTTTTATCTGTAAAATATGTATGGTTTATATCGAAAATATAATTTGGCCAATCACCATTTTTTGATTTTGCGAATTTATAATATTTGTTTTCACCATAATCAACAAAATCAGACTTGCTGAAAAAGGCGTAAAACTGAAAAAGGTTTTGCTCAATTGCTTTAATGATATTTGTTTTCTCATTAATCATTTTTCTCACTTTTAAATGCTTCTTTTCCATATAAACAATATAACAATTTAGCAATTTAACCCTACCAAACGACAGAGTGGTATTCAGTTATTCATACAGCTTATATTAAACTGTGAGCGTTTTTTAACGCAGCCCTGTCAATCTTTCCATTCTCATTCACGGGAATCTTTTCTATTGCAAGAATTTTTGAAGGTAACATATAAAACGGCAGTTTTTGTTTTAAATACTCAATTAAGCCGGTAAACGATTCATCTTTCCCTGCAATAAATAAATAAATCTCACTGTTTCCCTCATTATTAATTCGATGAACAGCAAAAATATTCTGATTATTTTGAAAACTTCTGCTTAAGCTTTCAATTTCTCCCAATTCAACTCTGAAACCTTGTATTTGAACCTGGTTATCCAGCCGGTCACAAAAGAAATAGTCTCCATCCTCATCCTGAAATACAACATCGCCGGTTTTATAAAAACGCTGGTTTTTTGAACTGATCTTTTTTTGAAAAAAGGAGTTCTCATTTTTTTCATCATCATTCAAATATCCCGGGGTAACCTGGTCTCCGGCAATGCATAATTCTCCTTTCTCACCTTCTCCGACAATTTCATTGTTTTCATCAACAACACATGTGGCCAGTTTTTCAAAAGCTTTCCCGATTGACACAATTCCGTTATATTTTTTTCTTTCGTCCTTATTTGCAGACCAGTTATAATACAAACAATTAATAGTTACTTCAGTTGGTCCGTACGCATTATAAATTACAGCATTCGGAACACATTTTGACCATTTATATGCCAAATCATCATTTAATGCTTCGCCTCCAAATATTGTATATTTCAAATCAGGTAAATTGATTTTATTGAAGTAGGGCCTTAAAAAATTTATGGTTGAGGGAGTTATCTTAACAAAAGTTATGTTGTGTTTT
>DAOVJU010000439.1 GCA_030632095.1 Chlorobiota bacterium | reverse complement strand
TTTTATATATATCATTCATATATCCATAGGATAGTGCCAAATCGTAATTAACATTTGTGGAATCCAGGTAGTTACTTTTTAAGTTAACAGTTCCCTGCAAGGCATTTATCCGCTGTTTATTCATGTAATTTTTAAATGAAGGTGGTTTTACAGCATATTCTTTTTTTGTGTTATAACCATAGTAGTAATATGTATTGTTATCGTAAACAAAGTTGCCAGAGAGGGTTTTATTTTTCATGAATTTACTACCATTTACATTAATCGTATTTTCACTAAATCCGGAAAAGATCTTTCTGCTTTCTTCATTTTTTATCTTTCCGGATGAAGAAAAATGCTTAAAACCAGCCTGATATGAATGTTTCTTTGAATATTTACTATTATATCTTACGTCAACCAGGGGAGTGAGATAATTACCAAAACCAATTTTTAGATAGCTGTTATACAATTTTTTTAAAGGTTCTCCAATAAGTTTTGCTGCCTTTATAGGTTCAAGTTCATAATCTATTTTAACCGGAAATGGTTTTAAGGAATATTCAAAAATCGGGTTCACTTTAACTGTATCTATAATCTTTGGCGGTATGTTTTGTTTAAAGGCATCTGATATAGCAGGTTCGTAAGGCCTTACAACCTGTACTTCCTTTTTCAGGTAGTCCTGTGAAAACAAATTATTAAAAAAAGAAGTGTGAAAAAATATTATTAGGGTCAGTATTTTTATTAAACTATTGTTCATGCGTATTAAATTTAATACTTAATTTTTAATTGTATCAACCTCTTCGGTTTCAAATTTTACATTTATGCTATCTTTTAAGAAATTGTCATCAATAATTTCTTTTTTAATTGAGAGTGTGTCAATTTCATTTTTATGAATAACTGTATCACGAACCTCTTCAAATTCTAACTTATCTTGCGGAACCTCTTCTTCAAAAAGCTCTTTAATATTCTTATCTGTATCTTTATTAAACTCAATCTCCATATCCTCTGTTGTTTTACCTGGCATTCTTTCATCTTCCAAAGCATTGATTTCTTTTAGCTTTTTATTGGCAATTTCAATAATATCATCATCATTGTTTTCATAATTCTGTAATATACTTTCCAGGGTTGCTTTTGCCTGAAACAAATCATCATTTGTTTTATATATATCAGATAAAAGAATAAAGCTTTTTGCTAACCAGAATTGATATGGTGTATTTTCAAAACTAAAAATTACTTCTTCTGCTAATAATAATCTATTGGTTTCATACAAAATTTCTGCAACTCTGAACTTTGCTTCCGCTCCTTCTTTTATACTGACATTTTGTGCCAATATCCTATATTCCTTAAGTGCATTTTCAAGATTGTTAATATTTATATACGATTTAGCCAGTTTATACCTTGTTTCGCGAATAATCTCTGCTGAAACTTTTTCAGTATGAAATATTTTGTATGCTACTTTAATTGTTTGATCATAAGCTTTTATAATATACGTTGAACGTAATAATCCAAGCCTTGCAGCTATTAAATTTGTTTTTGTCTCTGAAATACTTTCAAGCAGAGCATAGTCTTCTATGGCTTCAACATATTCTTGCTGGTCAAAATGCAGTGAAGAACTTAATAGTAATGTGGGTTCAGTGAATTGATTTTTAGGTTTTTGCTTTATATTATTCAGGGCATTAATTGCCAGGTCGGTTTCATCTAAACGTAAGTAGCTATCGGCAAGGTAATAATATGCATCAATAATAAAGCTGCCACTACTAAACTTTTGTATATAGTTATTGAACTGTATTATAGATTGATTAAAATTGCCATTTATATACATGTTTTCTGCTGATAAGTATGTTAACGAATCTTGTTCACTTTGCCTGACATCGGCAAAATCACCTAGCTGTTTCACATAAGCAAAATAATCATCAACTTTATTAATATCTACATATATATTTTTAATGCCAAGCAATGCATCTTTTGATTCCTGCGATCCCGGGTAATCTGAAATAACCCTTTTATACATTGCTAATGCTTCCTGGTTTTTATTAAGGTTATAATAGAGTAATCCTAATTGTAATACAGATTTTTTTAAATAACTACTGTTTGGAAAATTAATTAAAACTTCCTCATAATTATTTATTGCCAATGGTAATGAATCAATAACAACATATGCTTTACCAAGTTCAAACAAGGCATCATCATAAAATGTGGAGTTTGTATCCTGGATTAAAATTTTTAAATCATCTATTTTTTTGGTGTAATTCTTAAGCAAACCATTTGAAAATGCTTTTTGGAACAATGCGTAATCATAATCGGTTGATTTTAATTCAACGGCATTATTATAAAAGCTTGCGGCTGATTTATAGTCCCTGTCAATAAAATAGATATCTCCAATTCTAATATTTGCATCACTCAGTAAAGATACCTTGTCCTGATCTTCGTTGTCGACAAATTTACGGAACCATGACAATGAGTTTTTATAATCCTTCTTCTTAAAATACGCGTATCCAATATTGTAATATGCCAGGTTAAACTCTGGTAATATGATTGCTCCCGGGGTTACAAGAAATTTTTTATACGTTTCGTTTGCCTGGTTATATTTTTGCAAACGGTAAAATGATTCTGCTTTCCAATATAATGTTTGAGCTGCAATTGATTTATCATACGACTCAACGCTAAGTGATTTATTAAAGATTTTTACCGCTTTTTCGTATTGCAAGTTATCATACAACTCAAGTCCCCTGAAATGGGTAACCCGTTGATATGCCCTTGTAATTTCAGGACTCTTATTTTTTATTCTTTCAATAGAAATTAAAGCATCTCTATAATTTTTTGAAGTTAAATAAACATCAACCAGGTAATTATATGCTTCATCAACCCGTGATGAATTTGGAAACTCTGTAATGAACTGTTCAAATGTTTTTATCGTCTCGTTAAAGGGTGAATAAGCAAGTTCGTATGTCAGCTTTGCATAATTTAACATTGAAACCTCTTTGATTTCTTTATTAAAGTCAAGCTTTGAAGCTGAGAAAAAAGCGAGGTGTGCATTCTTTTTATCATCTTTCTGTAAATAGCAGTCAGCCAGATGATAATATGCATTCTGACTAAGCCTGTCATCAACATTAGTTATGGAAGGAAAATATTTAGTTGCTTCAGTGTATTTGCCACTCTTATAATATGCAAATGCTAACTGATAAATATCTTCCCTGCTATACGAACCAGATTTATCTTTGTATTTTTCAAGATAAGGAAGGGCATCTTCGTAATTATCAGTTCTGTAATATGCCTCCCCAATTATCCTGGCTATCTCAGGGGCTCTTTTAACTGAAGCTGAATCAATATAATTTGGGGCATAAGCTAATAGCTTATCATATTTTTCCTGCAAATAATAAATTTGTGAAATATAATATGGGACCACGCTAGTAAATATTTCATTTTCACTTAAACTTTTAAAGCCATTCAAAGCAGTTTCATAATTTGCTTTATTATAAGCTATATGCGAATAATAATACATGGCTGGAGCTGAATATTTTGATCCGCTATCTTTTATTTCATAAAATGCTTTTGTTGCTTTTTGTATTTCGTTTTGGACAAAATTGCTATAACCAATTTTAAAATAATACTCGGCCAGTTCATCGTTGTTTAAATCGTATTTATCAACCCGGTTAAACCATGATAAAGCCTCAGTGTAGTTCTTTTTCCTGTAATGAAACCTTCCCATCTGAAAGTTTGCCATTCTTATACGAGGGCTTTCAGGATGACTGATAATAAAGTTGGTTATTAAATATTCTGCATCATCATTAACCAATTCTAATGCACAAATGGCTGAATAATACTCAGCATCAGTTTTTACATCAGAATAAGCATCTTCATATTC
>DAOVJU010000413.1 GCA_030632095.1 Chlorobiota bacterium | reverse complement strand
ATCCGGAAATAACTCATTAAGTTTTTCATTTGTGGGAAATTCTTTGATATCCCAATCATTTTGATCCCATCCACGGCCAAAAATCCATTCAGAAGGATACTTTTTATGATGTTCTTTTATTCTTTCAATTACTTCATCAAATGACCTTGTTTCTTTAAGGTTTGCCCATTTTAAACTTATTCCGTAACTATAAAAATGACAATGAGCATCAA
The DNA here is from genome assembly GCA_030632095.1 of Chlorobiota bacterium. GTDB lineage: Bacteria > Bacteroidota > Bacteroidia > Bacteroidales > B39-G9 > JAADFW01. Next base: position 3,852 of record DAOVJU010000413.1, on the reverse strand, counting down.
TAAACCCCGGATAAATATATTTACCTTTAAAATCTATGGTATTATTCGACCGATAGTTATTCATGATATATTCATTTGATCCTACATCCAGAATTTTACCTGCTTTTACAGCGAAACATTCTGCTATACTGAAATTTTCATCTACAGTATAAATTTTGGCATTATGCACAATTAAATCAGCTTTTTGACTATTAACACTGCAACTTGCGAATGCAAGCAATACAGTTAAATGTGTAAGTAATCTTATTGTTTTCATATACAAAACGTTTGTAATAATTATAACTTATTAAACTCCTCGAAAAACTTGTTTCTATCCATATTTAAATGACGTAGAATTTGTTTTACAATAAATTCCGGAACCGGATCAATGTGAGTTTGTATTGTGATTGGTCTTTCCATACCTGGTTTTGACCATTTTTCGTGACCTCCTCTACCTTTAGAATTCTTAATAATATTTAACCCTTGATTTGAAAGAAAGTTACGAAAATCCTTTAATGGAATATTGGACAACTTCTTTGTTGACATTTAACAGAATTTTATGCGTAAGCTGGTATTCCAACTTCTTGATGATAAGTATTTACCGGATATTTATCAAATATTTCTGAAACGTAATCATTTTCCTTTATTACAGAAGTTATGCTTGGGGCTAAAACTTTTTTTGGTCTTTTAATGGTTCCTTTTATTTCCCAACCCAAATCAGTTAATACTTTGCCTAAAGTTTTCTTTTTAAGGGTATAATCAATAAAATCTTCAAAAACAATTTCAAAGGACTTTTTTGCTTCATCTAAATTGGTTCCATATCCTGTTAAGTCCAAATGAGGAGAATAAATGAAATGAATATTATTTTCGTCCTCAAAATGAATAAGTAGTAACTTAACTATTACATTACCTGACTTATTTATAAATCCACCTTCGAAAAGATACTTTGCCATTATCGGTTATACTAAAAGGGTTCAAATGTAATTAAATATAAACAAAAAATAACTATTGTTATCCAATAACAATTGAACAATTTATTTATTATCTAAATCTATTAAAGCTATATTAGATTGAAAATTATGTGAATTGTTATACCCTACTTTATAAAGAATATTTAATTAGAATATACTTCTTTACCGGCAATATATGTACTGCAAATTTTTATATTTTGAATTTCATTTTCGTTTATTTTCATAAGGTCTTTGTCTAAAACCACGAAATCAGCATATTTCCCCGCTTCTATACTACCTTTTTCATTTTCTTCAAAAAATGATTTTGCCGCCCAAATGGTCATAGCTTTTATAGCTTCAACTCGTGTTAAAGTTTGATCATGCTGCATGCTTTGTTCAAGTTTTTCATTAAAACCTTTCCTTGAAATTGCAGCATAAAAGCCCAATAAGGGATCAAGTTCACCAAATGGAAAATCGCTGCCATTTACAAGCCATCCATTTTGATTTAATAAGTACTTATAGGCATATGCATATTTTAATCGTTCAGTTCCTATCCGGTCTTTAATCCACGCCATATCAAACAATAAATGAGATGTTTGAACAGATGGAATGATATTATATTTACCAAACAACGAGAAGTCATCAGGATGAACAAGTTGTGAATGTTCAATTCTCCATCGTTTATCGTTCTTATGACTTAAAAACTCACCATAAACATTTAATACTAATCGTACAGCAGCATCACCAATAGCATGTGCACACACTTGAAAGTCTTTATCAGCAGCTAGTTCACATTTCTTTTTAAGATATTCATAATCTTTTACCATTATGCCCGAATTATCAGGATCATCATTGTATGGTTTTAATAAGTATGCGCCCCTTGAACCCATTGCTCCATCAATAAATAATTTTATTGATCTTACATTTAACCTATTTGTTTTGTATTTTCCTTTCCGGATAAATTCTTCAATATTATTGCTTATGTCCTCTAAAATTGCATAAAGCCTGATCTTTAATTCATTAGTTTTATGCATTTCATCAATTATCTCAATAGTTGATGCTTGCAATCCTGCATCGCATATACTTGTTAGTCCGCTTGCTAAAAAACGGGTTTCAGCTTCTTTTAAAATAGTTTTAATTTTAGAGGTAGAAGGTACAGGAATAATTTTTCGTACAGTTTCAGCTGCATTATCAATTAATACACCAGTCATTTCGCCATTATTCATTTCAATTTTACCACCTTGAATAATGGTTTTCTTTGATATACCTGCACGATTTAAAGCCTCAGAATTTACAATAACTGCATGTCCGTCAACCCGTTGTAAAAACACAGGATTGTTTGGAAATAGTAAGTCTAGTTTCTTTTTATAGGAAATCCTGGTTGTTTTCCATATACTCTGATCCCAACCTCTGCCTAAGATCCATTCTGATTGATTTTGCTTTTTAAACTCAACTAATCGTTCAAGTACTTCATCAAAAGAATTTGTATTGTGCAAGTTTGCCCGGCATAAGGAAAGTGCATAACGATAAAAATGACAATGTGCATCAATAAAGCCTGGAAATATATAGCGTTCTTTCAAGTCAATTTTAATTTCAGAATCATATTGCTCTAAAACTGAATGTGAGGAACCTACTTTTATAAAAACCCCGTTTTTAATAGCAAAGGCTTCTTTAATACTAAAATGATCATCGATTGTATAAACCCGGGTATTAAAAACTATTACATCTGCTTTTTCTTTCATAAAAAACTATAAACGGCGAAATATTATTCTGAGGTGCTGAAAACATTTACATATAGAAAATGTTTTGATAATTTCTCGCAAAGTCCGCCAAGAAAAACGCAAAACTCGCAAAGAATTATAAATTGTTAACAATACGATGTATGTTATCTCTCAATATTTTGTTATTGAAATTTATCAATAAGGCTAACTTCAATCCAGATAGCCTTAAGTATGTTAATGTTTGAGCATAATGGACGGGAGCTAAGGTTTCTATTGATTTAACTTCTATAATAACTTTATTATTTACAACTAAATCAATTCTATAACCAATATCTTGTTTTACATTTTTATAAATAAATGGCATTGGAACCTGTTGTTTGACATTCAGTCCCATTTCCTTTAAATCAAATGCCAATGCATTCTCATAAGCAGACTCAAGCAACCCAGGACCTACAATTTTGTGTATTTCAATAGCTGCTCCTATTATTTTATATGAAATTTCATTTTCATTCATTATTTAAATCTTTGCTTTCTTCGCGTTTTTCTTGGCGTTCTTTGCGTGAATAAAAATAACAATATCTTTCAATTCAGCACCTTAAAATAATATTTAGCCCATTTTATACGCCAACCAATATTCGTTACATTGATAATTTATGACTAAATATACTTCATAAACTTTCTCCGGTAAACCCTGTCCTAAATTCTTATGGGTTGTATATGCAGAATTATTGGTTATAAATTGGATATTGTTTTCTTTAACACTCTCCAAACTTTATTATTTAGATCTTTTATCCTTTTTTGATCTACTTCCAGGGTTTTCTCATTAAAGTATTTTTTTGACAGATATAATGCGCGGCTCATTTCAACCTGGAAAAAAGGAATATCTTCATATCCCATTTGCCGTGTTATATACCCACCTTCGAAATAGCCCCCTTCGTAAGGAATATTTATTGTACATATTCCTGGAATTTCAATGTCAACATCTTCATGCCTGAAAACACTTTCAAATTCATCACGTACAAATTGAATTAATTCAGTATCACACGACAGACGGTTATGGGGTGGACAAATTTTTCCTTCTGCATCTCCCAGGTTTCCAAGACAAATTAATGACCGTGGTTTACCAGCATCCTTACTACTAATAGGAGGTGTAACTGCAGCCATACTATGGCAATCAACTCCTAATTTTATATCTTTTCTGT
>DAOVJU010000332.1 GCA_030632095.1 Chlorobiota bacterium | reverse complement strand
AATAGCCCCCTTCGTAAGGAATATTTATTGTACATATTCCTGGAATTTCAATGTCAACATCTTCATGCCTGAAAACACTTTCAAATTCATCACGCACAAATTGAATTAATTCAGTATCACATGACAGGCGGTTATGGGGTGGACAAATTTTTCCTTCTGCATCTCCCAGATTTCCAAGACAAATTAATGAACGTGGTATACCAGCATCCTTACCACCCATAGGAGGCGTAACTGCAGCCATACTATGGCAATCAACTCCCAGTTTAATATCTTTTCTGATGACGGTTTCTTTTAAGAACTTATGATAAGGATGATAATATTTGTCTATTAATACTTGTTTTAATATATCATCAGGTATGATACCATTTTTATAAACAAGTTCATTATAACAGGTATGTGATTTGATCAGGCCATCAGGATTTTCCGGAGCCATATTATCCGGTTCGCGGTTAAGATCAACCGATGCCCTGAAATATTCCATAACAATCTGAGCATTCACTTTTTCATTGAAATCGTAAATTTGAGGAGTATATGGATCTCCGTCATGAAATGCTTCTTCGGCAGATAATGCCCAAATAGATTTTATTTCTTCAGGCACTTTCCAACCACCATGAGGTACTGAAACTAAAATAGGTTCTTTCATCTGTTTATTATATTAGCCGCGAATGCGCGAATGTTTTTGTTTACTAATTATTTTCTTGTGTTTATAAAACCAATCACAGATGTTTCATTTTATTTATTATTTATCTGATAGCAAGGCATTATAGTAGCTATTGTACCGGTTTTAAATGAAGTTAATTTATCTGTTGATGCACGTACAAGAAAACCACCCAATTTACCATCATACATATATGGATTGACATTAAATATGCATTTGATAGTTTTGACCTTATTATCTTCAAAATATTCCAATTCTATTTCCGGTAAATCAATCCTGGCTTGTACAACCCAGTCACCTTCCATAGCTTTGTTTACTACTTCGTTCCACTTTTCTTGTTCTAAATCACTTCCAAGAAACACCGCAGAACTTGCATATGCATTAGCATGTTTAATAACATAGTTGTCTTTAGCTTTAATCAGATACTCTTTTGCATTTACTGTGCTCCCATCTTCCAGAATTATTTGTTCCTTTATCTTCTTTGTCCAGGGAATAATATCCCGTACTATACTCAGGTCTTCTTTCAAATTATCAGGAAATACATCTTCATACTCTTCATCTTTGAATAAAACCATAATATTCTTTGAATCAACACGTTTTGTGCAAAATGGATTCACAACAGCAACTGCTGCCTTATCCCAGTCGATAGCCATTTGCCATTTCTTATCAGCATACAAAGGAAGTTCTTCACAGGTAAATCGTCTATAAATAAGATCAATTTGTTCTCCGTCAGGATCATAAGCTTTATTGTCTTTTATAACAATCCGGTTAGGATCAATAACACCGCATTTATGTCCTTTTTTCCTGATATAATCCATAATGATGTCATATTCACCCAATATCCGGTCAATTTCAGGTTGCCACTGTGCCAGATATATATTTAGCTGTTCTTTTTTTGGTAAATTAAAATATTTGGCCTGAATACTATAATAACGCATCAATGTATTATATACAATTTCCATTCTTGGCATTGCCTGATAATCATCAGGTTTAAATATTTTGAGGTATTCCTGTTCAAGAAAAAAGCTCTCTTCATTGGCTCCGGGAATTTCAGCATTCGACTCGCACATTTTTATTCCGTCATTGTCAGTAGTAAAAATATCAATTCGTGCTGCTGCTAAATTCTTTTCATAAACATTCAGTGAATTGAGAAAATTTTCTAATTCAGGCCTGTATTCAAGAACCTCCTGAATTTTTTTATTTGTATTGAAATTTCCGAAAACAAACTCCAGTAAATTACCATAGGCTATAACAATACGGTTCATTTTCTCCTTAAATTCTTTTGTATAAAGATATGGTGTAATACAAAGTTTTGCCGTGCGCCGCCCGGTTGGATCCAAAACTTTTTTTACTACTGTTGAATAATTGATGTATTTTTCTTTCATAAGACCGGCTCTTTAAATTATGTTTATATGAATAAATAAAATAGTGTATCAAAATACGGATAACTACGTCTAAAAACAAGAATAATTTCAAAATGTAACAGCCATTGGATAAATAATAAATCAGAAGTTACCAATTAAAACTAACTATAAGAAAACATAATCAATTTATTAATCTTTAACAAAGTCATTTATTCTTCACTAATTACTTTTTACACATGGCAACAAATAGTTATTCATGTTTAAAATTCATTTTTTTTTGTTTTACACAGTTATTTATTCTATTTTAGAATTCAATACGATAAAGAGGTAAATAGGTGAGCTACTATAAATTATAACCATTAATATTTATGAAAAAGGCATTTATTCTATCATGCTGCATCATATTAGCTTGTATGTTTTGTAATCATAGAACACAAGCACAAGAAAATACAGGATCAATTACGGTAAATAGTATTCCTGAAAAGGCAACAATAACTTTAAATAAAACCATCAATGGCAAAGCTGGTGAAAAATTTATTGATTTAGAACCTGGAAATTATCTTGTTGAAGTGTTTATTGAATCCCTAAACCTGGAAATTGAAATTTTAGATCAATATTTAAAATTGAATGTTACACTTAATGCAAATGAAGAAAAAATAATTTATGCCGACTTTATAAGCAATAAAATAATAGAACTTAAAACTGATACAATCCCTATACAAAAGGGAAACTTATTTGATTTCGAAATAGATGGATTTGGCGATACAATTTTTAATGAAACTGAAATCCCGCCAAAATTTCCGGGAGGTGGTAATTTCTCGTCATATCAAAGATTAATATGTAATAATATTGAACTACCGGATTCTTTTAATAAAAATGTAGTTTATAATTTAATGATTTCATTTGTGATTAATAAAAAAGGGGAAATTGGAAACTTTAAAATAAAAAGTGGAAGTGTAGTTTATTTTGACAAAGCCTATCCTTATGCAAAACCTGAGGTTGATTCTCTTATGACTTACATTATTTTTGACACCATATTATCAATGGGGGATTGTACTCCAGCAAAAAATTATGGTTTACCTGTTAATATAAAAAGATTTATGAGTATGAAATATAGTGGAAGACAAAAAAAATGGGAGAAGTGGGAGAAGTACTAATATTAATAAAATATATAAAATGAAAAAAATTAAATACATATTATTCCTTACTTGTATCATTTCATCTCCGTTTCAGATATTAGGTATAGAAACTGGAAGTATAATGGTTACAAGTATTCCTGAAAAAGCAACAATAACTTTAAATAAAACCATCAATGGCAAAGCTGGTGAAAAATTTATTGATCTTGAACCGGGAAATTATCAGATTGAAGTGTTTATTGAAACCAGAAATCTGGATATTGAAATATTAAATCAATATTTAAAGTTGGATGTTGAATTAAAAGCATCAGAAGAATTGTATATAACAGCCGATTTTACTAAAAATAGCATAAAGGTAGATAGTATAAATCTTATTGTTATAGAAGAGACAAAAGTAGTAGAGCCAGTAGTAGAACCGGAAGAAGAACAAGTATTTTTTATAGTTGAGGATATGCCTAAATTTCAGGGAGGGGATAAAGCTTTACAAAAATTTATTTCCGATAGTATTGTGTATCCTCAAGAAGCAAAAGATAAAGGAATTACCGGAAGAGTGTTTGTTCGTTTTGTAATAACTAAAAACGGTAAAGTTGACAAGGTATCCATAGCAAGGGGAGTGGATACATTGCTGGATGCAGCGGCAGTTGATGTTATTAGTAAAATGCCGGATTGGGAACCTGGACGACAAAGAGGCAAAACTGTTAATGTATGGTACACAGCTCCAATAAATTTTGTGATGGATAAAAAACCTGAGAAACTGCCTTCAAAAGAAGAAATAGAGAAATTTGATTCTCTTTTTAATCTAGGTATTTCCAACTTTAATCTTGGTAAGGAAATTATTAAGGAAAATGTGAAGGATTCAAAAGAAATTAAAGATTTTCCAGAAGGACATTATAAAGATGAAATAGCTAAAGCAAATAAGCATTTTGAAACTGCACTACCTTATTTGGAAGAAGCTCATAAAATAGATTCAACGCATATTGAAACAATGAATATTTTAAAAGAGCTTTATCTTAGATTTGATGATCTGAATAAGTTTAAAAAAATCATGGGAAAGCTTAATAAGCAGTAATTCAATAACATACCTTAATATGAAAATAAATTATTTTTTAACTTTATCATTTATTTTTTTCATTTGTTTAGTTCAGAAGAAGAATATTCATGCACAAGATATTCAGCCTGAATTTCCTGGTGGTGATTTAGCACTAAGAATACATATCGCTAAAAACACAATTTATCCTGAAGAAGCAAAAAATAAAAAAATAAAAGGAAGAGTTTTTGTTGAATTTGTGGTGAACACCAAAGGTAATGTTGAACAAGTAAAAGTAATTCGTAGTATTCATCCTATCCTTGATAAGAAAGCCATAAAAGTAGTTCAACAACTGAGCAACTGGACACCGGCGCAAAAGAATGGAGAATCAGTAAATACTACTTTACAAATACCGGTAGATTTTCCACCGCCCAGCGAATATTATCTTTTTGATCTTGAACTAAAATATTACTTAAATAAATTGAAAAAAGATCGAAAAATTGGTGATAAAGCAGTAATTTCTTCTACTCTTAACAAAATAGGAAGCTTGTATTATT
>DAOVJU010000457.1 GCA_030632095.1 Chlorobiota bacterium | reverse complement strand
GTTTGAAAACAAGGTTTATATAAATTTGAAACCAAGTGCCATCAGTCCAACTTCACTACTGATTTTCCAGTCCTACACCAACGCATGGCCCGCTGTTTTGCCTTGCCAGCGCACTTTGCAGCCGTGTATGAAGTAAAACCAAGCATTCTATTTAACATAATGTTATTATTTCTTTTTAATTTCTATCTGGTCGAATCGGCTGACGAATAAGAGTTTTGCATCTACCCTCAGTATAATATCTTATACCTGCTCTAAATGCTTCACATGAATTATTATAAGTACGACCGTTACAGCCACAAACGGGATCTATTACTTGAGGACATGGTCCAGACGAAGGAAGACCAATACATTCTCCAATATCGTCAAGGTTATCATTTATATAAGAAGTTGTATCAGAAAAGTCTTTAAACTGAGCAATGGCTCTAGAAGCATCGATTTGGATTATCCCGCAGGAAGAAAATAACGCTAACGCTAAACTGGATAAAATGATAATTGGATTTTTTGGGATCATGGTTTCATATCTTTAATTATACCTGGTGATAAATCCAAATTATATGCCAAAGAAGAAGATATTGTATATTTATATCCTTACACTCCACACCCATTTTGCTCCATTTCTCAGTCACCAAAGCTTATTAAAAGCGTAGGTGATTCATTTCGTTAAAAATGCTTTCGGGTTTTATGTGAGGACTTTAGAAGCTTTGAAAAAACTTTATATTTAACATAATAATATTATTGCCTTGAAATAGCTCTGAGGAAAAATTGTCCGAGTTGAGGAATCTGATTTTTTAAGAAGCTAAAATATTCTTCCTGGTATTCATTAGTTTTGCATTTCTGTAATGTTTATTGACCTCTGCAATTAATTTATACGGCCTGTTAAATGCTTCCTGAGATAATTTAAAGTAATTGGAAAGCTTTCTAATACTTTCTTTAGATAAGCCCTTGCGGTAGTTTAAAATACTGGATACCAAACCTTTTGAAACCCCTAATATTTTAACTAAATCTACTGCTTTAAGTTTATTTTCTGTCATCAGAGATTTTAAAAGTTGAATTGGATCCATTTCCATAAATGAATTGTTTTCCTTATCCCATTTAGCAATCAATAATGTAAGAAGTTCTATTTCTTCTATAATCTGTATATTATTATTTGCTTGATTTTGAAAAACCAATTCTTCGAGAATATTACAATACTCATCATATTGTTTCCTGGATTTAATTATTTTATACTTTAGAGCATCCATTTTTATTAGTTTTTCAAATTATTAATATAGATTAACTGTATATTGTTCACCCCTATTGCAGAGTTCATCATATTCTGTATGTATTCCTATCCAGCAAACAAACAAGTGAGCCATATTTTGTCCAAAAGCATATTTGCAAATAATTCTGTACGTATTGCCTCCCACATTGAAGACAACCCTATTTGTTCCTTTTCCCAATATATCTGCATAACCAAAAGTTTTAATAATATCTGCCGGAATATTCCAATCAGCAGTTTTTATTATTGACAACCAAATTTGAAAAGAACTTTTACTTCTAGCATTTATATTTACATAATCTTCAATAGATTGTCTTTTTATTAAATGTACTTTCATAATACTTATACGACAAAAATAAGAAAAAGTTTACAAATTGTAAACTTTTCTTGTGAATTATTTGAAAATGTTGGATACTAATGCTAACGTACTAAAAAAAACAGACTTAAAATAACTTATGTTTCATGTTGGGAAATTCCAGTTTACGATTTACTATTCGTACTCCTTCGGTTTGAACTGTTGCAATTTTTGCAACAGTTGTATCCGGTTGTAGTTCCCCGGTTTCATAAATGTTTTTAATATGGCGAGAAATACCACTTTTATCAATACCAAATAGTTCAACCATTTGATTGATGGTCAACCAAATGGTTTCATCCTTTAGTAATACATCTACTTTTACTTCACCTTGTTCGGAAGTATATAGCAAAAAATTGTTTGGTTGATTTAGTTCTGTACTCATTATATTGTTTCCTTAAAAGTGGGTTCAGAATAGTTTTATAATAACTTGTGTTTCATATTTGAAAACTCATACTTACTAAGCTCAGGAATTGCCTTTGTAAATACCTTAATTTACTCACAATATTAATTATTCTCAATTGTGTTCGTAAGCCTTCGGGTTCCCAGTTTGACAAGTGTTTGAAGCGTTTTCGAAATCAATATGAAAAAAATTTAAGGTTTTATCTTATCCGAGTAATATTTCTTAAACCAACGAGGTACTATAGAAATATCATCCCATTTCTTTATTCCACCTACTACTTTAAAATGTGCAAACAATCGAAACTTCTCTCCATCTCTTGAATTGTCAAAGAAAAAAGTTTGATAACTAAGTTGAGCTGCTTCAAACAGATAATTAAGAGACCTGTAATATCGACTTTCAATTTTATCCTCCGGAACATCATGGCCACCTTCTTCTACCCTCACTTTTTTAACTCTGAATTTGTTTATTTCCGGTGATTCAGTAGAAATAAAATATAAATAGACTATATAACCTGCTTCAGCAGCATCTTGCATAATTTCTAATTTGGAATTGTGAGAGAATACTGTTTCAAATGAGAATTTTCTTTTTTCTGCAAGAAGTTTCTTTCTTAGATAATCAGCAATTATTTGAGCAAGACGTTCATCCGCCTTATTAACTATTAGAAATATTTTATTATCTCTTACAAAATAACTATTTCTGAAGTCAGTTATAGTGAAGTTTTTATTTATCAAACCTGATTTAGTTACAATATCAACAAACTCGTTATTAAGGAAATTTATTTTATACTGTTTTAGAGACAGTTTGCCGTTTCGTAATTTTTTAGCTATATCATCTGCATTAACGTAAATGCCGAAATCAACAGGGATTCCTTTAAATTTATAATCTCTTACAGCCCTGATAATTGTACTTTTGCCTGAACCATTTGGCCCGGCAAATACACGCATTCGAAGAGATTGCCTAGTCAAGTACTATTTCTTGGGGTTTAACTTCTGGTGAGAGTTTCAGAATTTTCTTAATTGTACCATCTTTATATTCACGTACAACCCATTCATTCTGTACTTTAACAACATAACCGGCAATGTTCATTGCTCTATAAAATGCTTCTTGAATTGCCTTTTTTGAAGTACGCAATAGAATTCGTTTTGTAAGATAAACCGGTTCTTTATGTTTATTTGCTTTCATATTACAAATATACGAAAATACCTGTTTTATTAAAAATATACCATTCTCTGTTATTTGTCAAAAGCAACCCTGCACCCTGGCTCAAACATCCACTGGATGTTTGCCCTATTTAACATAATAATATTATTGCCTAGAAACAGTTTTATTGCAATCATGTTTTAATTCTTTTATCCTCTGATTTGTTTTCTTTCAATCCGTTCACGAGCCTCAATTAATGCTTCATGTAATTTAGCTTCCAATATTTCCTTTGGTGGTAATTCTGTCCAATATTCTGCAACCATGATTCCATCCTTGTGTATTTCAAGTAGTTCTATCTGTTCCTTGCTGGCGATTGCACAAAGAATCAGGCCAATAGGTGATTTTTCATCGTCTTGCCTTTCGTACTTGTCCAACCATTTGAGGTACAATTCCATTTGTCCTTTATGTTTGGCTTT
>DAOVJU010000028.1 GCA_030632095.1 Chlorobiota bacterium | reverse complement strand
CATGTAATTCTGCAATTTGAAATTCAGTATTGGGTTCAAAATAGCGGTATTCATCAAAAACATCATAAGTAGGCAAAAGTGTTTTTTTATGAACAGATTTAATTTCTTTATTATGTATAAAAAATGCTGTATTGAAAAGTTTTTTACCACCTGTATTGTTATTAATTAAAGGTGAACCAATAATTACTGCGATATTCACACATAACTCCTTTATTTTATCAAGGAAGTTTTCACATTCTGAAATAAAGTCTTTTTGTTCAAGTAAATCCAATGGCGGGTATCCACAAACTGCCAATTCTGAAAAAATAACAATATCAACCTTGTTTTTTTTTGCATTATCAATAGCTTTAGCTATTTTTTGGTAATTGCTATAAAAATTACCAATATGATAATTTAACTGGGCTATTGCTATTTTCATTATTTAACGGCCATCTATATTAAGTTTTTAAAATATAATTCCAATTTTTAAAGCAATACTATTTAAAATAACCTTATCCTCTAAACGTGCATTGGTTGGATTCTGGTCATCTTCATTATCCACACCCGGTGTAACATCAATAAAACCATTCGTGAATGTTAAAGCTGCTTGAAGCGAGGCATTGCCCCCTAATGAATATTGTATTCCGCCTCCAATATGATAACCTGCATTAAACAAGCTAACTTCTTCATTAATCTTGGCGTTTTTAATTTCACTGCTTTCAATATCTGCTGTAGCTTTAATTCTTATTTGCCCGTTTAAGCCAATTTGCGCAAAATATTTAAAGTATCCAATTTGATTGGTAGTAAATTTAAAACCTATTGGAATTTCAATATACTGAATATTGTATTTTACTTCCGCACTGGCATCTAAAGTGTCTTGTGTGTCTGACACACGAAAATAAATGGTGTCATTATAAAGTAAGCTTCCCCCGGTATTGTTAATTAGTAATCCTATAGCGAATGCATAATTGTCCTGGAAGTATTTTTCCATGTTTAAACCATATTTAATCCCAAGTTTAGCTCCTGTGCTTTCTACATTTATTATGTCGGGGTTCATCCATGATATTTGTGGTTCACCAACAATTGAAAATTTTAAATTTTGTGATATTGAAAATTGAGAACTAAGAAGTAAAACAATTACGAAAGAAGTAAGATTTTTCATTTTCATTTTCTAAATTATTAAATAATAAAGCTCAAAAATATAATATCTAATTAATTCATATAACAAAATACTATAAAAACCTTATTAAATTTATGTATTTATAAAAATTAGCACTACTGTCCGACTAAATTTATTGAATATGCTTTAAATTGCCTGTTTTCTATACGTTAATAAAAGTAAAAGTATTAAAATAGATACTAATTTTAAAAATTTATATATAAATAGATAAATTATGTTGAAATATTTTAAGCTGGCAATATTTATTTCTTTGCTAATGAATTTTTGCTCATGTAAGAACAATAACCTGCAAGTAGATGTTTCGGATATACAAGTTTCCATCGAAATAAAACGTTTCGATATTGATTTATTCAATGCAGATATTGAAAACATTGAAAATTCAATAGAATTTCTCCAAAGTGAATATGGATATTTTTATGATCTGTTTAACCATAGAATAATAGAAATTGGAGGAACCAACTCTATAAATTATTCAGGTTATTTCATTGATTTTCTTACTGATTATACAGTTAACGAAATAATGGTTGCTGTTCGGGATGAATATAAGAGCATGGCAGATATTGAAAGAAAAACTGAAAAAGCATTTAAACATTACAAGTATTATTTTCCTGAAAAAGCTATTCCTGAAATAATTACTTTTATTTCAGGATTTAATCAGTCAATTGTTATTGATGAGAATTTATTGGCAATTGGATTAGATAAGTATCTTGGGGCAGAAAACCAGATTTACAAATATTTAGGTGTTTCGAATTATAAAAAAAGAAATATGCATCGCGACAAAATTGTTTCCGATTGTATGCGAGCTTCTGCCATAACTGAATATGAATTTCATGACTCAGTTGATAATCTGGTTAATAACATGATTTATGAGGGTATAATAATGTATTTTGTTGATGCAATGTTACCTGATGAAAAAGAAGGGTTAAAAATTGGTTTCACTGAACAACAACTGAATTGGTGTAAAAAGAATGAACAAAAAATGTGGACTTATTTTATTGAACAAAAATTGCTTTTTTCAACTGAATATATGCAAATTAAAAGATACATTGATGATAGCCCTTTCACTACTACTTTTTCGCATGATTCACCAGGCAGAACAGGAGTTTGGATTGGTTGGCAAATTGTTAAAAATTATATGAAGCATAATAAGAAAATTAAGCTTAAAGAACTAATGGAAGAGCGCGATTATCAAAAAATTCTTAATTTTTCTAAATATAAACCTTAATATTTTAGTATATTATAAGTTTATTTAAGGAATTAATAATAAAAAAATTGAAATTTTCTTTAACAATATTATTATTAACTTCAATAACTTGTTTCAGCCAGCCTACCAGTTTTAGTGATTTAGAAGACCGCAATGGTATAATGTATTTAAAAGAAACAGAAACATTGTTTACAGGTGAAGCTATCGCCTATTATAAATTAGGGGCTGTAAAAAAGAAAGGTAATATACAGAATGGATTACTGGTGGGTAAATGGAATTCATTTCATGAAAATGGTAATATTTCAGGTGAATGGAACTATTCAAATGGAATTCTGGATGGAAAATATTTGTTCTGGTATATAAGTGGCCAACAGTATTATGACGGAACATATGCTAATGGAAAAATGGAAGGAACATGGACTTATTGGTATTCTAACGGGCAAATTGAAAAAATTGACAATTATACATATGGAATAGAAGATGGGACATTTACAAATTATTATAAAAATGGCCAAAAGGAAGTTGAAAGATCATATAAAATGGGAAAAGAAGATGGATCATGGGCATTCTGGATGGATAATGGCCAAATGATAGCTGAAGGAAACTATAAATCGGGTGTAGAAGATGGCAGCGTTATTAATTACTATTTTAACGGGCAAAAAGAATCTGAAATGATGTATAAAATGGGTAAAATGGATGGAGTGTGGACTTGGTGGGCCGAAAACGGATTAGTAAAAAGAGAAGAAGTTTATTATGAAGATACGAAAAATGGAGATTGGTTTGAATATTATGATAATGGACAGATATATAAAGAATCTTCATATTTTGATAATCAGAAAGATGAAACATGGAGATATTGGCACGAAAACGGGACAAAAAAATATGAAGTAACTTTTATTGAGGGGAAGGCTCATGGTAAAGCAACACTTTGGGATGAAAAAGGAAAAGTTGTTAAAGTAACAAACTGGGATAATGGTGTTGAGATTAAAGAAGAAAAGTAATATTTCAAAATAATAGTTTCAATAATAATCCACTAACGCAGCGAAACTGCAAACAAAAACAAGTTTTTAAAAAGTAATATTATAACAGACATTTAGCATGAATAAAAAGTTTTTAATTTTTTCTATCTTATTTCTGGTTTGTTTTCATATTCATGCACAGGAAATTAATATCCTTATGCTTGAAACCACTGATATACATGGCACTATATTTCCATATGATTTCATAGATCAAAAAGAAACTACTAATTCCATGGCCAATTCCATGTCATTTATCAGGCAAGAACGTGCTAAGGAAGATCAGCACGTAATATTATTAGATGCAGGGGATTTATTGCAAGGCCAGCCAGTTGCATATTATTACAATTTTGAAGATACTTTGTCTGAACATATTTTTGCAAAGGTTATGAACTATATGCGATATGATGTAGCAACTGTTGGGAATCATGACATTGAAACAGGCCATCCGGTTTACGATAGGGTTACAAAAGAATTTAAGTTCCCCTGGTTAGCTGCAAATGCCATTAATATAAATACAGGAAAACCATACTGGAAACCCTATGAAGTTTTAGCCTGCAAAGATGTTAAAATAGTTGTATTCGGATTAACTACACCTGGCATTCCATTATGGTTACCTGAAAATCTTTGGCGAGGAATAGAATTTGAAGATATGATAGAATCGGCCAGGAAATGGGTAGAATATATTAAACAAAACGAAAATCCTGATATACTTGTTGGATTGTTCCATTCCGGACTTGATTATACCTATGGTGGACAAACATCTGAAACCCCTAAAAATGAAAATGCTTCTTTATTAATAGCTGAACAAGTTCCGGGTTTTGATGTAATATTTGCCGGGCATGACCACATTAAGTTTAACAAATTCATTGAAAATAGTGATGGGGAAAAAGTATTATTATTAAATGCCGCTTCACATTCAAGATATATTGCAGCAGCACATTTTTCACTTAAAAAAGATAGCGTTAATAATAGTTGGCTTAAAAATATTAATGGTGATATAATTGACATCTCAGGATATGATCCTGATTATGAGTTTGTTAATAAATTTAACAATGAATTTGAGGCAGTGAAAAACTATATTTCTAAACCAGTTGTAAAAATAAACAGCAGCCTTGATAGCAAGTCTGTATATTTTGGCAGTTCAGCGTTAATAGATTTGATACACCAGGTACAAATGGATATTACTGATGCGGATGTTTCTTTTGCCGCTCCATTAACTTATTGCTCTTTTATTGATTCAGGACAAGTTATAGTAAGTGATTTATTTAAATTATACAGGTTCGAGAATTTGCTGTATACAATAAGCCTGACAGGCAATGAAATTAAAGATTATTTAGAATATTCTTATTCAAACTGGTATAATACTATGAAAGATACAAGCGACTATTTATTAGTATACAAATTTGACGAAAATAATAATCCCCAAAGGCTTTATTATCCATTCTATGATTTTGACTCTGCGTTAGGAATTAAATATGTTGTTGACATAACCAAACCGGTTGGTGAAAGAATAAAAATTGCTTCAATGCAGGATGGAACTGATTTTGACTATGAAAAATCGTATAAAGTTGCAATAAATTCATATCGTGGAAATGGAGGTGGAGGGCATTTAACCAGGGGTGTTGGAATACCATATGATGATCTTAAAGCCAGAGTATTATCTTCTACAGATAAAGACCTGCGATTTTTAATGATGAAATGGTTAGAAAAAAAAGTGGTAATCACTCCGGTTGCTGCAAACAATTGGAAATTAATTCCTGAGGATTTTGTAGATTACAGACGTGAAAAAGAAAGTAATATTCTCTTTCCATCATATAAGTAATTAGACTGTGAACGCTTACTGTTTTTTATTTTGTTTTTAGCAAATTAGATTTAATTTCGCAATGAAATAATAATAAACCGAGACAGAATTAGATATGAGTTATGATATAATTGTTATTGGAAGTGGCCCCGGCGGCTATGTAGCAGCAATTAGAGCTTCACAATTAGGAATGAAAGTTGGGGTTGTTGAAAGAGCTGAACCAGGCGGGATTTGTTTAAATTGGGGATGTATACCAACCAAATCGTTATTAAAAAGTGCACAGGTATTTGAATATTTGAAACATGCTGAAGAGTATGGAATTGTTGTAAATGGTGAAACAAAAGCAGATTTTACAGCAATGGTTAAAAGGAGCAGGGAGGTAGCAGAAAGTATGAGCAAAGGTATTCAATACCTGT
Source organism: Chlorobiota bacterium (assembly GCA_030632095.1). Classification (GTDB taxonomy): domain Bacteria; phylum Bacteroidota; class Bacteroidia; order Bacteroidales; family B39-G9; genus JAADFW01. The sequence goes on along the minus strand of DAOVJU010000028.1, from coordinate 7,745 downwards.
TCAAAAAAAACAAAATCGATCAGATTGCCGGATTTGCAAAATTAACCGGTAATTCTACTGTTGAAGTTATTGATAGCAACAGAAATAAAAATTCATATTCAGCAAATCATATAATATTGGCAACGGGGGCACGTTCAAAAGAATTGCCTGGTATTATACAAGATGGGAAAAAGATTATTGGATATCGTGAAGCGCTTACCTTATCTGAACAACCAGTTTCAATGATAATTGTTGGATCTGGTGCAATAGGATCAGAATTTGCGTATTTCTACAATTCAATTGGTACAAAAGTTACTTTAGTGGAGTTTTTACCTACAATAGTTCCTGTTGAAGATGAAGATGTGGCTAAGCAGTTAGCCCGGTCTTTTAAAAAGTCAAAAATAAATGTTATGGTAAATTCAGCAGTTGAAAAAGCAACTGTTGAAGGTAATATTTGCAAGGTTCAAATAAAAACAAAAAAGGGCGTTGAAGAACTTGAAGCTGATGTTGTACTTTCAGCTATTGGTGTTACTCCTAACATAGAAGGAATTGGCCTTGAAGAATTAGGAATTGAGATAGAAAACGGAAAAGTTAAGGTTGACGATTATTACAAAACAAATGTTAGTGGAGTCTACGCAATTGGAGATATTGTACATGGTCCGGCCTTAGCACATGTTGCTTCAGCTGAGGGAATAACCTGTGTAGAAAGAATAGCCGGGATAGATGTTGAACCAATCAATTATAATAATATTCCCGGTTGTACATATACTTCTCCTGAAGTTGCTTCGGTGGGGATGACTGAAAAACAAGCTCTTGAAGCAGGTTATGAAATTAAAGTGGGTAAATTCCCATATACAGCATCAGGTAAAGCAAGTGCTGCAGGTGCAAAAGAAGGGTTTGTAAAATTAATATTTGATGCTAAATACGGAGAATTACTTGGCGGGCATTTAATTGGTGCAAATGTTACAGAAATGATTGCCGAATTAGTTGTAGCACGTAAACTTGAAACTACCGGTCATGAGATGATAAAATCCATTCATCCGCATCCAACTATGTCAGAAGCAATTATGGAAGCTGCAGCGGCAGCATATGATGAAGTTATTCATATTTAAACTAAAAAAACACTAAACTATTTATTATGAAAAAATATATTCTTTTTGCAGTTATAAATATCATTTCATTATTTGTAATTGCACAAACAAAAGGAAGTATTGATCAAAAAACATTAGATAATATACGTGCTACTATTGATCACGATGCATACTTCAAAGCGGTTAATAATGCTGTCTCAAATGGTGATATTAAAAAGCTGGCATTAAATCGTGAAAACCAGGGCAAAAATGACCATTATTTTGAATATGAAGTTGAAGTAAAAGGAATTACAGATCAAAAACAGTCTGGCCGTTGCTGGATGTTTACCGGTTTAAATGTTATGCGGCCTAAAGTGATGGGAGTTTACAATATTGGTGAATATGAATTTTCAACAAATTATTTGTACTTCTGGGATCAATTTGAAAAAGCTAATCTTTTTCTTCAATGTGTTATTGATTCAAGAGATAAAGCAATGAATAAAAAGCAACGTATCATAACTTTTGAAAGTGGGTCATCACATGGAATGGCATTGGTTGGTGTTGACCTGGATGAAAAAGAAAAGCCTGTTAAATGGAAATTAGAAAATTCATGGGGATCAAAAAGTGGTAACAAAGGATATTTAACAATGACTGAATGAATGGTTTGATGAATATATGTTCAGGGTTGTTGTAAATAGGAAATTTGTTGATGATAAAACGCTTAAAATACTAAAACAAAAACCTACATTACTTCCACCCTGGGACCCAATGTTTATGTTTGATGAATAGAATGCAATTTGAATAATTCAGGTTAATAGCTTCTTTTTAACTTTTGTAAGCGTTCACGGGGTTAATAAATAAATTGTTCAATTGTTTCACTGTTCAATTGTTTAATACAAATAATCATGCAAATAAATTTCAGCGGTTCAACATCATCATTAATAGTTAGTGCAAGTGAAGAAATAAAAAAACTACAAAAAGAAACCGGTAAAGAATATCTTTTTCTAAACAGGGGAGTTAATTCTGTTTGTAATATCAACTTAACGCAAGTAATTCCAAAAATTGATTTTAATTCAGATGATGTGCAGGTTTATCCGATGGCCAGAGGGCGTTCTGGTTTACGTGATGCAATTAACAAGGAGTATTTTAATGGTAAATCAAATTATAATAATATAATTATTACTGCTGGTGGAATTTCCGGATTAGATATTAGCTTTCAAAACATTAAAGTTGATAAGGTTTTATTACCGTCATTTTTTTGGGGAACATATACAAAAGTTTTAACCTTACGTAAGACAGTTTACGATTTTTATGACAATATTTTTGAATTAGGCGAAAGAAGTGATCAATTAAGAAACACAGCTATAGTAGTTTGTGATCCAGGCAATCCTTTAGGTATTAAAGATGATGATTCAGCAATAGTAAGAGTTATTAAACAATTAAGTGATGCAGGAGTTATTGTTATTGTTGACAGCCCATATCGAAGGATATTTTATGATAATTCTGATTCTTTTTACCATGATATTGGTATGCATGAAAATGTAATAATTGTTGAGAGCTTTAGCAAATCTGTTGGTTTAAGCGGACTGAGAATTGGTTTTATACATTCAACGGATAATGTTTTCAAAGAAGAATTTGCTAAACGTTTACTTTATGCTACAAATGGTGTGAATTCATTTTCTCAGGTTCTTATTGAAAACCTGCTTATTACACCTGAAGGAAAGAAAGCAGTTCATGATTTTAAAAGAAAAACATCAGATGATATAGCATTAAATATAGATTATTTAATAAAGTTGGGTTTGCTGCCAGAAGAATTATATGATGGAAGAATACCAATGGGAATATTTGTTACTGTTAATAAAACTGAAGAAGAGTTACTACAATATAGAATCGGGAGTATTCCTTTAACATACTTCACTGAAATACACAGAGATAAAGCAATTAATTATTCCAGGATTTGTGTTTCAATAACACATGAAAAATTCATTAAATTCTTTAGCCCTTTTAAAAATTGATTATATAAATTTTACAGATAATGTGTGGAATAACAGGTATATATTATTTTGATATTAAAAAAAAAACCTGATTTAAATAAGGTAGAAAATTCAGTTAATACATTATCAAAAAGAGGCCCTGACGGAAATGGAATATACAATTTCAGAAATGTTGCACTTGGCCATAGCCGGCTTGCAATAATTGATGTTACAGAAAAAGCAAACCAACCTTTTACTGATGCAACAGGCCAATATACAATAGTTTTTAACGGAGAGTTTTATAATTTCAGTGAACATAGAAAGTTGCTCCGGGAAAAAGGATATAAATTTCGTTCAACAAGTGATACGGAAGTTTTATTATATCTGTATATAGATGAAGGACCCGGGTTCCTGGAAAAGGTGAATGGTTTTTTTGCACTGGCCATCTTTAACAAAAATGACCAGAGCTTATTCATTGCCAGGGATAGAATAGGTATAAAACCATTGTTAATTTATAAGGATACTGAAAAATTAATATTTGCTTCAGAAATGAAAGCAATACTGGAATATGACATTCCAAGGGAAATGGATTATACATCAGTATTTCAATACTTCCAGTTAAATTACATACCACCTGATAACTCAGCATTGAAAAATATCATAAAACTAAAACCTGGCACTTATATCACGGTTGATAAGAATGATATTATTGAAAAAACATATTACCAGATTCCATTTGATTCAGCTAATAAATATGACGGAGGATATATAAATGCACAAAAGAAATTGAATGAATTATTATCAAAATCTGTTGAAAGACGAATGATTTCCGATGTACCTTTAGGGGCATTTTTAAGTGGAGGAATTGATTCTTCAATCATTGTAGCTTTAGCTTCAGAATTTACCGATAAGTTAAATACATTTACCATAGGGTTTAAAGACCAGCCTTTTTTTGATGAAACTAATTATGCCAGTTTAGTTGCAAATAAATATAATACAAATCACACTGTATTTTCCTTATCAAACCAGGATTTGTATGAAGATTTATTTGATGTTTTGGAATATCTGGATGAACCCTTTGCTGACTCTTCAGCGATAGCCGTACATATTTTAAGTAAGCATACAAGGAAAAATATAACTGTAGCGCTTTCAGGTGATGGTGCTGATGAAATGTTTGCAGGTTATAATAAGCACCGTGCACATTATATTTCTAATAATATAAATATTGCAAATACGTTAATTAAATTCTTGAACCCGTTAATTAAACGAATTCCTCAATCAAGAAATGCTAAAATCCCAAATCTAATACGACAATTGGACAAATTGGGGAATGGTTTACTTTTAAATGCCAGAGACAGATATTACTTATGGTGCTCAATTTTGAATGAAAAAACTGTTGAAGAGTTATTGGTACATGTGGCAGATATTGAGGATATTAACAGAAGAAAAGCCGGCTTAACAAGAAATATTACTGCCAATAATATTAATGAAATTCTTTATTCTGACATGCATATTGTATTACAAGGCGATATGCTTAGAAAAGTTGATTCTATGTCAATGGCAAACAGCCTTGAAGTAAGGACCCCGTTTCTCGATCATGAAGTTGTTGATTATATGTTTTCTTTACCTGTTGAGTTTAAAATTGACAAATATAATCAGAAGAAGATTTTAAAAGACACCTTCAGATCATATTTGCCTGATGAATTATGTAACAGGCCTAAGCATGGTTTTGAGGTACCATTACTACAATGGTTTAAAAGTGAACTTAATGATCCAATCAATAATAAATGGTTAAAAGATGAGTTCATTATCCACCAGGGTATTTTTAATGTGCACAAGATCAGGCAATTGAAAGATAAAATTTTCTCATCTAATCCTGGTGATGTTCAGGCAACTATTTGGGCATTGATCGTTTTTCAGCATTGGTGGACAAAAATCTTTGATTAATCAAACCTTACCATAAGCTGGTAATAATTTTGTAACTAAATGTGAATAACTTAGTAAACTTTAGTACATTAACACCGTCTTTACAGTAGCGGACAAGATAAAGAATATGGTAAAAGTTTTAAGAATATTAAACAGGTTTAACTTAGGGGGCCCTACTTATAATGCCGCTTATTTAACAAAGTACCTTTCTTCTGAATTCGAAACTTTATTAGTTGGTGGTGTAAAAGATAAAAGCGAAGATACTTCAGAATATATACTTGAAAAACTTGGTATTAAACCAATTATTATACCGGAAATGAAGCGAAGCATAAATCCGGTAAACGATCTTATTGCTTTTCGTAAAATTGTAAAAATTATCCGCGACTATAAACCTGAAATAGTTCATACACATGCATCTAAAGCTGGAACTATTGGCCGTATAGCAGCATTGAGATGTAACGTTCCTGTAATTGTTCATACCTTTCATGGCCATGTATTTCACTCATATTTTAATAGTTATAAAACGGAACTTATTAAATCTGTTGAACAAGGATTGGCAAAGCGAAGCAGTAAAATTATTGCTATAAGTGATAATCAGAAGTATGAATTAGCAGAAAAATATAACATAACAAATCCTGATAAAATTGAAGTTGTTCCCCTGGGTTTTGATTTAAGTAGATTCAGGGAAAATACCTTAGAAAAAAGAAAAACTTTCAGACAAAAGTATCATATAAAAGACAATGAAATAGCTATTGGAATTATTGGAAGGCTTGTACCTGTAAAAAATCATGAATTATTCCTGAATGCAATAAAATATATAAAGGAAAGAACATCGAAAAAAATCAGGGCATTTATAATTGGCGACGGCGAGAGCATGGAAAACCTGAAGCAAAAAACCAGGGAGTTAAATATTGACTTTATTGATTTTACAAAAAAAGATGAAATAGCAACATTAACTTTTACTTCCTGGATTAAAAACATTGATTATGCTTATGCCGGATTAGATATTGTTGCATTAACATCGAGGAATGAAGGTACCCCGGTAAGCTTAATTGAAGCTCAGGCAGCTAATAAGCCAATTGTTTCGACCAATGTTGGGGGAATAGAAAATATTGTACTTCCAAACCGCACAGCATTGCTTACAAGAAATGGCGGAGAGGACGATTATGCATATAAATTGCTTAATATGATTGAAGACGACGCACTTCGTATTAGAATGACGCAGGATGGCTGGGATCATGTAAAAAATAAATTTCATTACTCTCGCTTAATTGATGATATGAGTAATTTGTATTTTAGCCTCCTTAAAAACTGATCTTTTGTCATTATAAGTAATTCAAATTTCATTTCTTTATTTTGTTCTTCTCTCAAATATACTTTTCTTCCAATTCAATTCGATAATTTTTCTACCTTTGAATTAAATTTATAAATCGATGCAAAGGTTAATAATAATAAGTATTTCAGTATTATTTTTGGCTTCATGTAAAATTATGCAACCAAACAAAATGTTTGAAGTACCAAACAAATATCAATATTCTGAATTTAAACCATCTAAAAAAGAATATATAATTCAACCATTTGATAAATTGAACCTTCAGATTTATACAAATGACGGTATAAGATTAATTAATGTTGAATCAAATGCGATTGGAAATCAGAGCTATGGTGCAATAACATATTTAGTTGAATATGATGGTTTGGTTAAGGTTCCTGTTTTAGGCAGGGTGAAAATTGATGGACTTACTGTAAAAGAAGCTGAAAAATTACTTGAAGAAAAATATGCAGAATATTATCAAATGCCATTTGTTATTATTAAGGTAGTAAACAGAAGAGTTCTCGTGTTTTCTGGTGGAAGTGAAAACGGAAAAGTTATTCCACTGACAGAAGAGAATTTTACTTTAATAGAAGCACTTGCACAAGCCGGTGGTGTATCTGATTTTAGTAAGGCATATAGAATAAAACTAATTCGGGGCAATATGAACAAACCAGAAGTTTATTTATTTAACTTATCTAAAATATCAGATATTGAAAATGTTAACTTATTGCTCGAAGCAAATGATATCATTTATGTTGAAACAAGGCCAAAATATGCATCTCGTATATTAAATGAGTTTTCACCATACATGAGCTTATTTACAACTATACTTCTTATTGCTCAGTTGGTAAAATAAGCAATTAGCTTATTGATTATAATAATGTAAAATGCCGGAAAAGAAAATACCATTTATAAACGAAGAATTTGATTTAAGTGTATTCTTATATATCTTAAAAAAAAGCGTATTAATTACTTTATTTATTTTTTTTATATCAATAATAGTTGCTTTTTTATATTTGCGATATACCCCGTCCTTATACCAGTCTATTTCAGTTATCCAAGTCAATGAAGAAAATACAGCAAACAGAATACTTGAAATTGATAATTTATACGAAAGAAATATTTCTAATGAATTAGAATTATTACGTTCAAAAGAATTTCTCAAAAGAACCTTTAACAAGTTACCATTAAATATAGTTTATTATATAAAGGGAACATTTCTATCTAATGAGTTATATAAAAATTCTCCCTTTTTGGTTACTGCAGAGATTAATAATGCCTGTATTTATGAAGTCCCAGTTTATATTGAATTTATTGATCAATATAATTATAAGCTTTCGTATCAAATTAATAATAATGAATATAATATAGAAGGATTAGTAGGTGAAAGATTGAGTATTTTAGGGGCAACTTTAATTGTAACAATAAAAAATTATGAGGCTATAGTTGCTCAACAAAATATCTTAAAACAGGATATATATT
>DAOVJU010000081.1 GCA_030632095.1 Chlorobiota bacterium | reverse complement strand
TGAAGAGGCCCTGGAATATATAAGCGAAGATGAATACGTTGAAGTTACTCCAAAGTCAATTCGATTAAGAAAAATACTGCTAAACGAACATGACAGGAAAAGGCAACGAAAAGAATAATAGATTAATAGACTGATAGATGTTAGACTTTTAGACAGTTAGAAAATAAAAAAAAATCAAGTTCAAAAATTTGGAAAAGCTTGTGTGAAAAAATTGGTCTATCTTTATATAACATCAAAAAAGACATTAACATGAAATATTTCTTTTCCTGTATTTTGATTTTCCTTTCACAACAATATGTTTTTTCTCAAAATGAGGATAGTATTTTAAACACAAATTCCGATACAGTCGAAATTTTTCCACATTTACCAGATTTTATTGATATTAACAATGATGGAATAATTGATTTTATAATTGAATATTGGAATATTGGAACGCATGATGTACCTCAATCATCAAGGAGTATTAGTGGACAAATAATGCCGGAAAAAAATAATAAAATATTGTATAACGGAGCGTTGGGTTACTTATACCTTGAAAAAGGCGATACAATATGGGCAACAACACAAAGATTGCCCCTCTGGTCTCAATATCCAGGTACTTTAGTTATAATAAGTTGGGATATTAATGAAGGATGGGACAATTCATGGAAGGTTTATTCAAAAAAAGAGCCCCCGTACTATATTGCTTTTGTGTTAATTCAAGACCAAATCAATTATTTAGGCTGGATGGAAATTTCTATTAGTACGTTTAATGGAAAGACATCAATAATTGATTTTAGTTTTTCTGAAAATGAATCTATAATTGTAGGTCAAAAATAACATTATCCATCAGGCTGCAAAAAAATCTATAAATCTAATATCTTGTAGTCTATAAGTCTTATGTCTTATAATCTTTTAGTCTAATTAAAACGGTTTTCGATACTTCTCATTCTCATCTTCTTCCATGATACTCAAATAATTCTGATAACGTGACTGGCTTATCCGGTGTTCTTCAACGGCTTTCATAACAGCACATTCTGGTTCATGCACATGGGTACAATTATAATATTTACAATCTTTCGATACTTTGAAAATTTCCGGGAAAAAATGGAATATTTCTTCTTTATACATATCAATAATTCCAAAACCTTTAATTCCGGGTGTGTCAATTACAAAAGCCCCATTGTCCAGTTCAAACATTTCAGTGAATGTTGTAGTGTGCTTGCCTTTTTTATGTAAGCTGGAAACACTGTCAATTTTTAAGTTTAAGCCCGGATGCATAGCATTAATTAAAGTAGATTTGCCAACACCCGAATGACCTGAAATAACCACTGTTTTATTTGCCATTTGCCCTTTTACTTTTCCTACATTATACCCTGTGACAGCCGATACATCAATGCAATTATACCCTATGCTTTGATATAAATGCATAATTGCTTTTAAATATTCATTTTCGAATTCGCCATAAATGTCCGTTTTATTGAACAAAATGGTAACAGGAATCCTGTATGCTTCGGCTGAGATTAAATACCTGTCAATAAACATTGTGCTTGTTTCAGGTTTTGCAAGCGTAGCAATAAGATAAGCACGATCAATGTTTGCAGCTATTACATGTACTTGTTTCGACAACTTTGTTGATTTACGAATAATATAATTCCTGCGATCATGAATTTTTGAGATTAATCCTGTCTGATCTTCATCTACAATTTTAAAATCTACATAATCTCCAACCGCAACCGGATTTGTAGTTACAATACCATTTATGCGGAATCTTCCTTTAATTTTACAGTCAAAAACTTCCTTTTCAGCAGTTTTTACCGTATGCCAACTACCTGTTGTCTTTATTACTATGCCAGTTTTCATATTTCAAAACCAGACCTAACAGGTCTTGAAGACCTGTTAGGTCTTTTCTTTTAATCTAATAATCAATTTCCTCAATATCTTTTAGAATATCAAGTTTAATTTTTCGTTTTTTATGACAATAAATCAGGTTTTCTCTGTCTCCAAAACATTCTATAACTTCAGTCCTATCTAGACCTACAGATACCAGACCTAACAGGTCTTCAAGACCTGTTAGGTCTCTGTATGAGGAATATGGATATTTACTAAAATCGTTAAAAATTCCATGTTTTTCAGGATTCAAATGTATATAAAATAGCAACTCCCGAAAATATTCTTCTGTATCTATCTTTATCCTGTGTAAGTGTTCCTGAAATAAACTTCCTGTATGCTTGTGTTTTTTATTACCACGGTTAAATACATGGTAGTAAATCCCGGCTGTAAAAGGTTCTTGTTTCATATATTGTGTATGTTGGATATAAAAGTAAGAAAAAATTAACCAGACCTAACAGGTTTTGAAAACCTGTTAGGTCTTTTATATTAATAACTGCTTAAATTTTAACATATTTGTGATAAATTATAATATGAAAATTCTGTCTTATAATGTAAACGGTATAAGAGCTGCTTTAAATAAAGACCTTATTAACTGGCTGAAATCTGAAGATCCTGATATTATTTGCATACAGGAAACAAAAGCACAAAATGGTCAGTTTGATACGAAACTTTTCGAAGAATCAGGTTATTACCATTTTTGGCTCGATGCAGTAAAAAAAGGATATAGCGGAGTAGGAATTCTTTCTAAACAAAAGCCGAATCATGTTGAGTACGGATTAGGTAATTCAAAATACGATGTAGAAGGAAGAAACCTGCGATTAGATTTTAATGATTTTAGTATTATGAGTGTTTACGTTCCATCCGGCACAATGGGAGGTCCAAGACAAAATTATAAAATGGAATTTATTTATGATTTTCATGACTACCTTTTGAATCTGAGAAAGCAAATTCCAAATCTTATTATTTCCGGAGATTATAATATTTGCCATAAACCAATAGATATTAATCATCCTGAGCGACATAAAAAAACTTCGGGTTTCCTGCCTGAAGAACGCGAATGGTTCGATAAATTTGTTGAAAGCGGTTTTATTGACACTTTCAGGGAATTTAACAGTGAACCGGAACAATATAGCTGGTGGAGCTATCGTGCAGGCGCCAGGGCTAAAAATTTAGGCTGGAGAATTGATTATCATATGATCACCAAAGAGCTAAAATCAAGGCTTAAAAATGCAGGGATACTGCAAAACGTTTTTCATTCAGACCATTGTCCGGTGTTTATTGAAATTGAATAATTTCTGAACTCAGTAAAAAATGGGATTTTAAAAAAATCGCAAGGGAACGTTGAATTTGAAACAAAATTACATATTCATTCAATTGTTTATTACCAATCTTTTTGAATAGAAATTTGATCCTGAATAAATTTCTACAATATACATTCCGGTATGCTTAATATTTAATTCGTGTAAGCTAAATTCAAACTCTGTTTTTTCCTGGCTGTCAATAAATAATTTATTGCTATAAATAAGCGCTCCTGCCAGGTTATATATATTGAAAATATTTGTACCAGAATAATTGCTGTCAAATTCCAGTTTTAAAATTTCTGTATAAGAATTATAACTGCAAATCTCAGTTGAATTAACCTTTAATAAATCTTCAATTTCCGGTAAGCCGGTATTTATACCATTTTCGTTATAAAGTATTAGCTCATCAAATCTAAAGAGGAACCATTTATTGTTCCGGCTGTCTATTTCCAGGCTTGGTACCTGGTTTAAAGATAAGCCAAAATCAGAGTGTGTTAGATTTACCCAGTTACCATTGAAATCATACATGGATACACCGCCACCCCAGGTTGCTGCCCAAATATTGCCCAGTGTGTCAAACTTTAAATCGACAACATAATTATGCTGTAGTCCGGAATTGTAAATATTATATTCAGTAAAATCTGTTCCGTCATATTTAATAAACCCGCTTCCGGATTCCGGAAAGAACGGCCCGTTTCGGTGAGAAGTAACCCCAAACCAAACATTGTCTTCATCATCAATAACTATAGATGAAACAGCATCTCCACCTGTGGTAAATGTCTCTGTGCGATAAAACTCCCAGTTTACACCATCGTACTTAACCAGGCCGCCATAATCGGTATATTGATATATATCATCTATTAACTCTATTTTAGGGTTCAGGCCAATCCAGATATTATCGTTACCATCAAGTGCTAGAACATCTATTTTATTGGTATTTAGTGCAGAATTTTCAATATAATATGATTCCCATGCAACCCCGTCGTATTTCATCAGTTTTTCTTCATATGCCATCCAGATATTATCCTGGTTGTCAATTTTTATACGCTCTCCAATATCCGCTTTGCTGCGTTTAACGTAAATAAAGTTTTCTTTAATTAAAATAATAATACCGTTCCCCTTCCATATCTTTAAAGTATCGCTTTGGTAATAACTTTCAAAATTTTCATTGTAAAAATCAAGATCGTCAATATAGTGGTATGTCCATTGGTGATGGTCATATTCAATAAGCACTGTTTGGGGGCTTAACCACAAATGGCCGTTGTTGTCAACAGCCATGGAATAATCGCCTCCAATAGTATCGTTTAAGTGAAAATGTTGCCATGTACTATCTTGTGAATAAGTATGTAGGGAAAGGTTCATATAAAACAAACCCGTTAAAAAGGACAGTATTAAATATTTTGATTTTTTCATAATTAAATCAACCTACGAGGTTCTTGAACCTCGTAGGTTTCAACGCAATTTTATTGCTTATAAATTATTTTTGTAATTGTTTCATGTTCTGTTATTAAATTGCAAAAGTAGGCCCCGCTTTTTACGCTTAGCCCTTTATGGTCCTTAGCGTTCCATTCTATTTTAGTTATCCCTGCACTCATAATCTGGTTATCAACAAGGTTGGTAATCTTTTGCCCAAATACATTGTAAATGTTTATGGTAACTTTCGATTTAGCATTCAATTCAACCTGAAGCGTAATACCATTAGTAAATGGAGTTGGATAAACTGATAAAGAACTTATAGCCTTATCAAGACTATTTTCAACTAATAAAGTGTTTTCTTTTCCACTATAAACCAGTTTTGTTATTTCGGTTAAATAATCAATTGTATTGGCTTTTGAAATTACCATTGGCTCTGAATATTTTTTGCAATTCTTAGTATTAATATTATGCATGACATTTGAGTGGGTTTCTTTTGTTAATTTCCATATAATCATAAATGCCAGCTCATTTTTGTTTTTTTCGTATTCATTGATCAAAAACACCAGTGAACTTCTTTTATTGGCATTACAAAACTCTAATAAATCTTTATATGCTTTACTTTCATTCAATATACTTTGTGGATTTTGCTTAAGGTTGATTTCAAAGCTGTTAAGCAATTCCTGCAGTTCAATTTTTATTTGCCCGGGAATGGCTAATAATAAATTATCAATCATTTCATAGAACTCATTTGCAAAGCTGATTTCAGAAATATCCGTTTTATCTGATGATTTTTTGTAGGAACTCTCTGTCCCATCCCAGCGGTAATATACAATTGCATTAATGTAACAAAAGAAAGGACCATCAAGTACGCCATACATTGCATCAATAGGAATGAAAAAACGGGGTTTGTCACAATATTTAATCTCCCAGTTATAACCATGCGGCTGCTCATTAGCCGGAGTTTTGGACATTACCGGTGCTACATTTGGTAAATTAATCGCCTCAGTATTGGGGTATTTGTATCCCAAAATAGCAATCTCAGCATTGTTTTCGTTTGCACCCTCCCGTGTTAAATTTCTTGCACCATCATATCTTGCACGGGTAGTTCCATCATTTAGTTTATTTCCAAAAAAATTATCAGCAGAACTCAAATAAGAATTTCCCCTCCAGGGTGATGATGCATGATTAGGTGTCCAACTAAAAACTAAAGACGAGGCATCCGGATCATTTGGTTCCCACATTCTTACTCTACCTGCCCAATTCCACTGATTATACTCATCCGTTGCTTCTCCAGATATTATTTTACATCGCTATAATCATCAAGGTTCGGGAACATCTTATTATAGTCATAAGCATCACCATTTCCTCCAACGCCCATGTATAAATCGCAATAACCTGAATTCGGAGCAGGTTGAACTTTGGGAAAATCAGGAACAGGGCTTCCCGGATATGAATAAGATGAAGATACTATTGCTGATCTTATATCAATTCCATCAGGAAATACCTGGTCTACTCTTGAAGCATTTCCCCATCCGAATTCACTGTTACTATTGTAATAATCACCATTCCATGCCCTTATTGGTCCAGGAAAACTCATTTGTCCTTCCAGCCAGATCCTGGTATCACTGCCTTTGCTTAATCTTGCAGTAAAATAATTAAGTTTTTCGTCACTTTCTATTTCACATCTTACAGCATTACCACCCACAGGGCAATTTGAAAAATATAATCTGCCATTTTTATATAAATCTACTGTACCATAAAGACCCTGGTAATATGATCGGATCATCAGGTAATAATAACCGGTATATTGTATATAACATTTAATTTTTGCTAAATACCCCGGATTATATCTTGCATCAACCCATGAATCTTTATATAACGGGTTCTCTTGATTAAAAAGTTGAAGAACCGGATGACAGGTTCCTGAACTGGGATGTTTTGTTTCAAATTCCACGTAATCACCTGCCCTGAACCAGAATTTTTTATAATAAGTGTACGTAAAATAATGATCCAACTGGTATCTATAATTAAAGTCATTAAGATCAGCAAGCTTGTTATCATTGTTTGTCGTGTCGTTTAATAATTCAAGATAATTATCAGGTAATTGCATATTACTAAGCTCCTCTATATATAAATTGTATTCTTCCTCCGAAATGTTTGCTTCTTCTTCATCCAATCCGATTCTTATAAATTCAACCTCAGGTACTTCCGGCGCCTTACAACTAATTGCAATAAGATGTATGCCCGGAGACAGAATGAATTTTTTTCTCTTTTTTTCATCATTATCAAAAACACCTGCATTTTGCCATCCCGTTTTATCAACTTTTATTTTACCTGCTTTTTCACCATCAACGGAAATAGTGTATTTAATAAAACCTTTTTCAGGTTCTATACCCATAAACCACATATTCATTAAAAAATCACCTTGTTCAAGAACTTCTATTTCGAAGACCTTTATAATTTCAATATCACCTTTTTCGTTGTTTTTTGTTTCGTAGTAGCTTTTATTATTCAAGCACTTGTTACCAAGTGAATTATTATTAATAAAATTGTTCTGTACGTTTTTTTCTAACATTTGTGCCTGGGTAAACACAGTTAAGAAAATAGAAATTGTTAATCCTAAAAATAAACTTTTTGTTTTCATGTTTGCTGGTTTTAGTTTTTGAAAATGCCTTTATTGATTAATCTTGATTACATAAATATCCGACAAATATACGATATTAATCTATAAACAAAAAAAAGGGCTGTCTTCTCAAAAGTCTTAAAGGAGCAAATTGATTTTCTTCACTCCCTTTAGGGACGGGGCAAATGAAGAAAATCAATTTCTGAATTAGGTATGTATACGGATAATCATTATTAAAATTTATTCTTTTTCTTTAGTTTCCTGAACATAGCTTCCATCCAAAATTGAAACATATAATTCAGCATCCTCTAAAATTTCTATTGCTTTCTCAATTTCCCTGTCAAAATCAAGCGATGCTTCTATTCTTCCTTTTTGATAATAATACCGGCTAACAATTTCTTCGCTTAAAAGTTCCTTTACCTGCCTGCTGAATTTATCAATATCATTTTCCTTTTCCTTTTCAACCTTTGCCTTGAGTGAATCTATCAAAAATGCTATTTCATCATAATATTTTTCCTTTTTTGCCTTTTTCTCCAGATTGTTAATTGTTTTTTCACAATCCGTTTCATAATCGTACTTCTTATCTTTTATATACTCTTTGAATAAAGCATATTCATTATTATTTATTTCAAATTCCTTTGGTTTAACAATTGAATCGTTTTCATTATGAAATTTAGTAGCATAATCAAATAATAAATTCTTGCGAATTAAACTAATCATAATATTTGCCGGGGTAATCGGCTCAACCTTTATATCAGGGATTATACCACCTCCATCGAATATTTTTCTGCCTTTTTTAGTACTGTATTCCGTAATTAATGAATCTGGTACTTTTCCAACACTTCCATCTTCATTTCTGTGGGTATAATCCAGGGCTTGTATACATCTGCCGCTTGGTATATAATATTTTGCCGTTGTAAGTTTTAACTGTGAATTATAGCTTAACTTTCGTGTAGTTTGTACCAGGCCTTTCCCAAAAGTCCGTTGCCCGATGATAACTCCCCGGTCAAGGTCCTGCAATGTCCCGGAAACAATCTCCGATGCTGATGCCGATCCCCTGTTTACAAGCACAACAACCGGCATTTCTTTGTCAACAGGATTACCCATTGCCTTATAAGTCCTGTCCCATTGCCTGGCCTTTCCTCTTGTACTAACTATTTCTGTTCCTCTATCAATAAATAAATTACATATATTCACAGCTTCAATTAGTAAACCACCGGGATTGCCTCTTAAATCCAGCACTACCGATTTTGCACCCTGGTTTTCTTTTAAATCAATTAGCGTATTTTTAACCTCTCTCCCCGATTTTTCAGTAAATTGCAATAATAAAATATATCCTATTTCATTCGTTAACATGCCATAATAAGGGATACTGTTTATTTTTATTTTTTCCCTTGTTATTTTTACATCAAATGGTTCCTCAATATACGGGCGTTTAATTTTTAATATTAAATCTGTATTTGGCTGGCCTTTTAGTTTTTCGCTTACTGCTTGTGTAGTTTTTCCTTTTGTAAGGTTTCCATCAATTTCGAGAATAATATCCCCCGCCCTTAAACCAGCTTTTACAACCGGAAAATTTTCATATGGTTCTGCAATAATAATAAAGTCGCCACTTTTCCTTATTAAAGCACCAATACCACCATATTGTCCTGTAGTCATAAACCGGTAATCCTCAATTTTCGATTCAGGGATATAAACCGTATACGGATCGAGCGATTTAAGCATTTCATCAATACTTGTTTTAATTAATTCTCCCGGATCTGTTTCATCAACATAAAACAGGCTCAGTTCGCGAAACATGGTATAGTAAATATCCATGTTTTTCATGATCTGAAAATCCTGATCTTCATAACTAACAAGCATAAATGAGAATATGCCAATTAAAACAGCAACAATTATTGTTCTTTTTCTGTTAAACACTTTTTTCAAACCCATGATTATTAATTAATATTAATTATTGTTATTTGATTAGGAATCTTTACTAATTAGTCTGTCCATAAAGTCCGATTTCGTCGTTATGCTTGCCTTCAAAATGGTCATTTACAAAAGTAAACTCCCATTTTTTAGGCTTCGCAAGCCTAGAACTCGAACTTTCTGAACAAACTCTTGACTTTATAGACACGCACTAATTAAATGACTCTATCCGATTTAAAATTACTATTATTTTATTTTCAATAAATTTAAAAGATGTTAAATTATCACCAATATAAACAAACATGATTGCTGTTTGAACTGATTTATTCTCCAGGTTCAGAATAAATTGCTGCTTATTTAAACGGTACGCTTCGCGCATTAATCTTTTAATCCTGTTCCGGTCGACCGCTTTTTTAAACCTTTTTTTTGAAACACTAAAAGAAACCCGCGCAAGAGTTTTATTACCAGGCAATTGCATTTTTATCCAAATAGCCCTTACCGGATATTCATATATAACATTTCCATCTTTAAAAAGCCGCTCAATTGTTTTTTTGCTTTTTAAATGTTCATTTTTCTTGAATGTAAACATTTTCTCCAAGAATTAATTATGAGGTTTCTTAAAGCACTTGATATACTAAAAAAACAAACAGGATTATTTTTTTTACTGCTTTGTTGTGTTTTTTAATAAACTGGTCTA
>DAOVJU010000070.1 GCA_030632095.1 Chlorobiota bacterium | reverse complement strand
TAAATGTTCCATTTATTTAATTTGAGACTTATGATTTGAGATTTATGATTTTCTTTGTTTAGTAGTTCTTATTGAACTTACAAAGATTGCGACTAGCTCATCTGCCTCATTGTATAATGGTTCAACTATTTTCTTATCCAATAATTTGGCATCAATAATTAATTCCAGCCAAAATTGACTTTCATCAGCTTCTTCCAGTACAATTCCTAATTTAGCAATAAATTCAGCCTGACTCCTTCCTCTGCAAGCCGCTCTATAATTAGCAGCAACCGAAGTTGAGCTTCTGAGAATCTGATTTGCTATTATATGGCCAATTTTTTTATTAGGAAGCAATTCGATCATTTTAATAATTTCTAATGCAAATTTCTTTGTCCTGTTTTTCAAATCTGTTTTATTCATAATATTATTTGTTAAATTCTTATTCTTTAATTCTAACTTCTAAAATCTTATATCTCAAATTCCAAAACCGCAAAGATACCAGATTTTATTTATTATAATTCATTCGTTTTCCGAATATTACAGAACTGAATGTAAATTATGTTTGGATATAAACTAAAATAAGACAAACTTTGCGTTTCTTTTTTTTACTTGTGTTTTTAATATGCAGAATAAAATTCAATATAGAAACCTGGGACTAATTGAATACAAAAAAGCCTGGGATTACCAGGAAAAACTTTTTAATTACCTGATATCCGGGAAATCAAGTTTAAAAAATGTTACACTAAACAATAATGGAAAAGTCGAAAACACATTAATATTATGTGAACATCCACATGTTTTTACTTTAGGCAAAAGAGGTGTATCAAATAATCTTTTAATTAATGATGAGTATTTGAAAAAGATTAATGCAACTTATTTTAAAACTAATCGCGGTGGAGATATTACATATCATGGCCCCGGTCAAATAGTTGGTTATCCGATTTTTGACCTTGAGAAATTCGGAATTGGAGTTAAACAATATATATATAATATTGAAGAGGTTATTATTTCAACATTAGCAGAATATAATATAGAATCATCACGCATAGAAGAAGCGACAGGTGTATGGTTAGATAAAGAAAAACCAGTTAAGGCCAGGAAAATATGTGCAATTGGGGTAAGAGCAAGCCGCTATGTAACAATGCATGGCTTTGCATTTAATATCAATACTGACCTTAATTATTTTAATTATATAAATCCTTGTGGTTTTATTGATAAAGGAATTACCTCAATTGAAAAGGAACTCGATGAAAAAATTAATATTGAAGAAGTTAAAAAACAATTAATTCATAAATTTACTGAAGTATTTAAAGCGGAAATAATTTTATCATAAAACTTGTATTATGTCAAATGTCAGATGTCAAAAATTTCATGTCAAATGCCTGCCTTGTCGGCAGACAGGTGTTCTTTTTTTACATGATTTTATATTTGACTTTTGACATTATACGTCTGACATAATAGTAATACTCTTTATTCTGGTATTGAATGGAAAAAAGGTGGATCATAAAAAATACGGGCAATAAAAAAGATATTGAACATTTATCAGAAGTTCTGAATATCAATAAGATACTTGCCAATCTATTGGTACAAAAAGATATTCATGACTACGATACAGCCAAAGCATTTTTCAGGCCTGAACTCTCGCGTTTACACGATCCTTTTCTTATGCAAGATATGGATAAGGCAGTAAAAAGATTAGGTGAAGCAATTGAAACTGGTGAAAAAATTTTGGTATATGGCGATTATGACGTAGATGGAACAACATCTGTTGCTATGATGTATAGTTTTTTGAAAGAATACAATTCAAATATTAATTATTATATTCCTGATCGTTATGATGAAGGTTATGGAATTTCATATAAAGGCATTGATTATGCATCTGAAAATGAATTTAATCTTGTAATTGCTTTAGACTGCGGAATTAAAGCCATTGATAAAATAAAATATGCTAACAAAAAGAATATAGATTTTATCATTTGTGATCATCATAATCCGGAAAACGAAATTCCTGAAGCAGTTGCAGTTTTAGATCCTAAAAGGCCGGATTGTAATTATCCGTTTAAAGACTTGTCAGGTTGTGGGGTTGGATTTAAACTTATCCAGGCATTTGCACAAAAATTTGACATTGAAGATTACAAAATATTTGAACTTCTTGATTTGGTGGTTGTAAGCATTGCTTCAGATATTGTTTCAATTATTGGAGAAAACAGGACTTTAGCATACTACGGACTCAAAAAATTAAATACAAATCCAAGTTCAGGATTAAAGTCGATAATTGAAATAGCCGGAATACAAGGAAAAAAAATAGACATTAGTGATATTGTTTTTAAAATAGGGCCAAGAATAAATGCTGCCGGACGTATAGAATCAGGGGAAAAGGCTGTTGAGCTGCTGGTTTCGTCTGAGAATGAGGATATTGGGCAATTAACTGAACAACTCAATGTTAACAATAATACACGTAAAAACCTTGATCGTAATATCACACTTGAAGCATTGCAAATGATTGAAGAAAATGAGGATTTAAAAAACAGAAAATCTACTGTGCTTTTTAATCCTGAATGGCATAAAGGTGTTATTGGTATTGTAGCTTCACGTTTAATTGAATCGTATTACCGGCCAACAGTTGTTTTGACAAAATCAAATGGTTTTGCTACTGGTTCTGCCAGGTCGGTACTTGGATTTGATTTATATAAAGCTATTGATAAATGCAGTTATTTGCTTGAAAATTTTGGAGGCCATAAATATGCTGCCGGAATAACCTTAAAACTTGAAAATGTTGATGCGTTCAGGGAATGCTTTGACCAGGTTGTAATAGAACAACTGGTTCCTGAACAATTAATTCCACAAATTGAAGTAGATTGCTCTATTGATTTCCAGGAAATTGATGCAAAGTTTTTCAGGATACTTAAGCAATTTGAACCATTTGGCCCGGACAATATGAAGCCTGTTTTTCTTACACAAAGCGTGCTTGATACAGGATATGCCAAACTGGTTGGTGCTGACCATAAACATTTAAAACTTACCCTTTTTGATCAAAGTTCAAGAAATAAATATAACGCAGTAGGCTTTAACATGCCTCATCACTATCCTATTATTAAAAGTAAAAAAACTTTTGATATTTGTTACACCATCGAAGAGAACCATTTTAGAGGAAGCGTGAAATTGCAATTGATGATTAAGGATGTGAAAGAACATCATTAGAGGTAAGTAAGGATTTCTTTTTAGGAATCGTTTCGGAACTTTCATGACTGGAGGAAATAATCTCCTGCCTGGCAGGTACGTTTTGCTCTATAAAATAGTTGCCAATTGCGAAATACTTTCCTGTCATGTAATAATGAACTTGATGTGGGCTACAAACCCTGAATTTACTACTAACCTGAGTTCGATATAAATCATGTGATTCAGATTTATATTGCTCATTTAGTTTTTAAAGTGTGCTAATTCTTTATTTATAATCCAATGCTTTTGTTTTTAGGATGTTAAATTTAAGGAATAAAGAGGTGAAAGTCAAAGATTTTTATGTCTTGCAGGCATAAGTTATTTATGCTAAACTTGTGCCATTAAGATAAAATTATTTTTTCTATATATATTGTTTATTAATTCAAAATAAATTCACATTTTGTAAATTATAAAACTGAAAAATGAATAATTACATTAATCAACTTATCGGGCAATTCCATGAATCTATTAAAAGAGTGCCCCATCCATCATTGCGAAGTAAAGATTTCGATCTTGAAGATGAAGGAGAAACAGAAGATTTTCAATTTGTTGAGCAATATATGTATGGTACTTCCCAACCACTCTCTGAGATTTTCGGGATTGAAAAAATTTACCTTCCCAATGACGAGAAATTGACAGATAAACAAGTTGAAATATTAGCATGCGAAACCGAGAAACTCTGGGATGCCTATCATTTTCATCCTGATTTTCCCGAACAATTACCATCTCGCCTGCGTTACCGGAAAATGAGAGAATATTGGGATGATGAACAGGTTTTTGTCGGAGCAGGTGAAATTCATATTGAATTTTGTGATTATGAAGAGGCAAACTGCCCTTTCCCCGGATATTGTAAAACTTGTGAAGAAATTGCCGCCCAATTTGAGCATGATCAAATACCAGGTACTTTCGACCCTGATAATGAAAAATTGCCGGAATGGATGCAGGATTATCAGGAGGATGATAAAAACGTTTCAGATATTGATGTTAACAAATTACTTCCAACACCCGAAGAAGCTGAAAAGTTTGTGAGGGATGCAAAAAAAGAAGAAATGAAGGAGATCATTAAAAATAATCATTCAGAAGATCACATCTCCGGTATTCATAATTACTGTGACCGTTGGTGCGAAAAATGTGATTATACAAAACAGTGTGCTTCATTTTCACTCGGAAAAGATATATATTCCGGTGATGAAGATAATGATATCCGAAATGAAGCTTTTTGGGATAAGCTCTCGTTAATGTTTGAAGCAACAATGGAATTGCTTGAAGAGAAAATGCAGGAATTTGATATTACGCCCGATGATATCGAAATTGATATATTAGCCATAAAAGATAAAACAAAAATACATCCGCTTGAAAAAACTGCAAAAACCTATGCAAATCGTGTCCATAAATGGGTAAGTGAGAATGAACAAGAAATGGAATTTGTTTTATCCGATAATTCGTTTGATAATAAAAAGATTTCATACAAAGAAGCAACAGAAACAATTCTGTGGTATCATTTTTTTATTGCAGCAAAATTGCACCGTGCCATGTCAGGCTATTTTGAAAAAGACGAAGAAGATGTAAGAAAGCAAGATATGAACGGATCGGCAAAAATTGCACTTATTGCCGTTGAACGTTCAATTGGCGCCTGGGGTATACTACTACAGCGTTTCAGCAATTATGAAGACGAGATATTTGATTTTATCAAAACTCTAGGGAAGATGCAAAACAATATAAAATTAATATTTCCTGATGCTGAAAACTTCATTCGTCCCGGTTTTGATGAATAGTAAATTATTACTATTTCTGCTATATAACATGTTAAAGCATATAACAATCGTAAAATAGTTGTTATTTTTACGCCTTGTTGTAATCATTAAATTTTGCCGTAAAGTCAAATATAAATCTGAAAAATGAAATTACTGACAATCGGCAATAAATTTTTATAAAAATCTATTAATCAATAATTTATAATCATTATCAAAATGAAAAAAATTTTAATCCTTGGCGCAGGAATGGTTGTTAAACCAATGGTTACATATCTTTTAGACAGAGATTTTTTAGTAACTGTAGCAACAAGAACAAAATCAAAAGCAGATGCCATGATTGATGGCTATTTAAATGGAGCATCCATGACCTGGACTGTTGACCAGGAAGATATTTTGGATAAACTAGTTGAAGAGCATGATCTAACTGTTAGCTTGCTTCCTTATGCTTACCATTTAATGGTTGCAAAAAAATGTATCGCCCATAAAAAGAATATGGTCACTACATCTTATGTTAAACCGGAGATGTGGGCATTGGATGAAGAAGCTAAAAAAGCAGGGATCATTATTCTTAATGAGTTAGGTTTAGACCCGGGTATTGACCATATGTCAGCAATGCGAATTATTGACCATGTACATGGTAAAAACGGGAAAGTAGAAGAATTTTATTCATTCTGTGGCGCTTTAGTTGCTCCCGAAGTTGAAAAAAATCCATTCAGTTATAAATTCACATGGGCTCCTAAAGGAGTTGTTATGGCAGGAAATAACGATGGAAAATATTTAATACGCGGCAAATTAATGGAAATAGCAACTGAAGATTTGTTTAAAAATCCTATGAAATTAGATTTCCCGAAAGTAGGGCAATTGGAAGTTTATCCAAACCGTGATTCACTACCATATATGGAACTGTACAAAATTCCGGAAACAAAAACCATTTACAGAGGTACTTTCCGTTATGATAAATGGTGTGAAGTTTTAGATGCTATGAAAGCAATTAACCTTCTTTCGTATGACAAGTTCAATATGGAAGGAATGACTTTAGCCGCAATGCTTGCTAAGCTAATTGGAGATAATGATACATCAAACATTAAACAAAAAGTTGCTGATAAATTAAACTTAGCAGTTGATTCTAATCCAATCGTAGCAATGGAATGGTTGGGATTATTTGAAGAAACTCCAATCAACAGGACAGAAGATTCTCCATTTGAAGTTACCGCCGATATCATGATTGATAAAATGATGGTTGGCGAAAATGAACGCGATATGGTTGTTATGCAACATACTTTCCTTGCAAGTTACCCTGATGGTAAGAAAGAGGTGATTAAATCAAGAATGCTTGATTATGGTACATTAAAAACCGATACTTCAATTGCAAGAACTGTTTCATTACCAGCGGCTGTTAGTGTTAAAATGATCCTTGAAAATAAGATTGATACAACCGGTGTTCATATTCCTGTTATTCCTCAAATTTATAATCCTATACTTGATGCACTGGAAGAAATGGATATAAAAATGGTTGAAGAATACGGTTTGCCTGAAAGTGAAAATTTGTAGATAGAATAGAATAATATTTAGACCTCAAAGGTTTCAAAAACCTTTGAGGTCTTTTTCATTTAATTTGCTAATTTTGTTGCTTTAAAATGCAGGTAACACAATGGAAAATAAACTGGTAATATACAATACATTAAGCAGGAAAAAAGAAATTTTTAAAGCTATTAAACCACCTTTTGTCGGATTATATGTTTGCGGCCCCACAGTTTACGGTGATACACATTTAGGCCATGCCAGGCCTGCAATTACTTTTGATTTGTTATTTCGTTATTTGAAACATTTAGGATATAATGTACGATATGTACGTAATATTACTGATGTTGGCCATTTGGAAAACGATGCTGACGAAGGTGAAGATAAAGTTGCAAAGAAAGCCAGGATTGAACAATTGGAGCCCATGGAAGTGGTACAACATTATACAAACATGTATCACGAAAATATGCGTAAGCTTAATGTTTTGCCACCCAGCATTGAGCCACAGGCTTCCGGGCATATCATAGAGCAACAGCAAATGGCACAGGCAATTTTTGACAAGGGATATGCATACGAGAGTAATGGTTCTGTTTATTTTGATGTTGAAAAATATAATAAAGAAAATAATTACGGTAAATTATCAGGACGGAACATTGAAGAATTGTTAACTACAACCAGGCAGCTTGAAGGACAGGATGAAAAAAAGAATCCATTTGATTTTGCGCTCTGGAAAAAAGCAAATCCGGAACATATTATGCGATGGCCGTCAAAATGGTCAATTGGCTTTCCCGGATGGCACTTAGAATGTTCAGTTATGAGCACTAAATATCTGGGTGAAGAATTTGATATTCATGGTGGAGGAATGGACCTTTTGTTTCCACATCACGAGTGCGAAATTGCCCAAACAAAAATTGCTAATGGTAAAGAATCGGTAAAATATTGGATGCATAATAATATGATTACCATAAATGGGAAAAAAATGGGAAAATCATTAGGTAATTCAATTTCATTAGATGAATTTTTTGAAGGCACACATGATTTGCTTAAAAAAGCTTATGCACCAATGACTATCCGCTTTTTTATATTGCAGGCTCATTACAGGAGTACGGTTGATTTTTCAAATGAAGCATTACAAGCTGCTGAAAAAGGTTTACAACGATTATGGAATGCTATAGAAACTATAGATAAAATAGAGGTAACTGAAAAAACAACAATTAATACAGATGAGTTTGAGAAAAAATGTTACGATGCAATGAATGATGATTTAAATAGCCCGATTTTAATTGCTAATCTTTTTGACGGGGTGAAAATGATCAATTCCA
Organism: Chlorobiota bacterium; assembly: GCA_030632095.1. Classification (GTDB taxonomy): domain Bacteria; phylum Bacteroidota; class Bacteroidia; order Bacteroidales; family B39-G9; genus JAADFW01. The sequence continues at coordinate 2,818 of DAOVJU010000070.1, read as the reverse complement.
TTGCAGATGGAAAAGAGAAAATAACCGCAGATGATTTAACGAAATTAAAAAATATTTACCATTTATTTGTTTATGATATTCTTGGTTTTAAAATGGAAGAAACAGATCGGTCAGATAATAAAGTATATAAACAGGTTGTTGATCTTTTATTGAATTTAAGGCTGGATGCAAAAAGCAAAAACGATTTTGAAACTGCAGATAAGATCAGGAACGAACTTCACAAACTCGGATTTGTTGTGAAAGACAAAAAAGATGGTTTTGAATGGGAACTAGAAGGAAAATAATAATGAATAAATTACTATTAATATTTACTGTATCGCTGGTTGTTTTTTATAGTTGCCAACCTTCAAAAAAGAAAGAAGAAAAACCGGTTGAAAAGGCTGAACCAAAAGTATTTGTACCTGATTTCAATGCCGATTCAGCATACTATTACGTTAAAAAGCAAGTTGATTTTGGTCCAAGAGTTCCTAATACTCAACCCCATAAACAGTGCGCAAATTACCTGGAAAGTAAATTAAAAGAGCTTGGAGCTGAAGTGATTGTTCAAAACGGAACGGTGATAGCGTATGATGGAACAAACTTATTTATAAAAAATATTATCGGGCAATTTAACCCTGAAAATAAAAACAGGATTTTACTTTTTGCTCATTGGGATTCTAGGCCATTTGCTGATCATTCTGAAAACCCTGAGCTTCGGGATTTTCCAATTCTTGGGGCAAACGATGGAGCCAGTGGCGTTGGTGTTTTGCTCGAATTAGCGCGCAATTTTAATAATAATGCACCAAAGATCGGTGTTGATATTATATTCTTTGATGCTGAAGATTATGGAACACCGGATCATAAAAATTTGCCACACAAAGCTGATACATGGTGCCTGGGTACACAATTCTGGGCAAAAAATAAACATGTTAAAGACTACTATGCCAGGTATGGTATTCTACTGGATATGGTTGGAGCGCCAAATGCAATTTTTACACGCGAAAGTTTTTCGATGTATTATGCATCCTGGTTGGTGGATAAAGTATGGGAAACAGGTACCAGGCTTGGATATTCAAATTACTTTGATTACACGGAAACAAATCCGATAACCGACGATCATGAATATGTAAATAAGTTAGCAAACATACCAAGCATTGATATTATACAATACGATCCGGCAACCTCAACTCATTTTGGAGCTTACTGGCATACTGAAAACGACAACATGGATAACATTGATAAATCAACTTTAAAAGCAGTTGGACAAACTGTAATGCATGTTGTGTATCATGAGAAATAAAACTGTATATTAACTTTATCAATTGTACAATAATTAGTAACCTGTAATAAAAAACATATGGAAAAACAAATATCAAGCAAAAGCACGAAAAATGAAATATTAGAGGCATATAACAAGGTATTAAGCCAATTAGCGGATAAAAAACCTGAGCCCCTGGAAATTCAAAAAGAAAAAAAAGAAAAAGAAACTATAAAAAGGGCAAGTTTACAGTCAAATGAAATTATAGTCAAAAATATTTCAGATCTAAAAATGAATATTTCAGCAACCCTGGATAATCTTGAAGATAAGCTGGTTAATTCATTCAAAGAATTTGAGAAGCTACATGAAGCAACAAATATTGAAAAAACCGAACTTGATGAATTGTATGAAATAAAAACCAATTCGCATTCCCTGGCTGCACTTATAGCTGCACAAAAAGAAGAGAAAGAGAAATTTGAGCTTATAATGAAAGAAAAAAAGCAAGACTGGGAAAAAGAAGAAGCTCAGCACGTTAATGCTATAAAGGAGGAAAAAGAAACAGGTTTAAAAGGGCGAAAAAGAGAGGAAGATGAATTCCAGTATAATTTAAAAATCAACCGTAAAAAAGAACAAGATATTTTTAATGAGAAAAAAATACTCCAGGAAAAGGCATTGGCAGAAAAGAAAATAAATTTTGATAAAGAAATTACCGAACGTGAAGCAGAAATCATTGAAGCTGAGAATGAACTGAAAGAACTTAGAAAAAAAGCTGAAGAGTTTCCCGGAATACTTGAAAAGGAAGTCGCGAAAGCAAAAAAAGAAACTGAAACATTACTTAAACAGCAATTTGACTTTGAAAAGAAACTTAATGAAAACAAAATTACCGGGGAAAGCAAGTTAAAGGATCAGATTATTGAAAATCTTACAGATAAAATAAAAGACCAGGATGCTGTTGTTAAACAACTTACACAAAAAGTGAATGTGTCGGAAGAGAGTGTTAAACAAATTGCATTAAAAGCACTTGAATCATCCGGAAAAGAAAGGCTTATAAGGTTTGATAAAAGCATTAATACAGATTAGTGTTAACCCCTGGGTAAACAGTTCACAGAGTCAATAAATAAATTGTTCAATTGCCAGCCCAGTAGCAAAGACTGAGCGTATCGGGGTTTCATTGTTCAATTGTTGAAATACAACAAGTAATATGGAAAAATTATTTACAAAACCCGCATCCCATTTCATAATTTATAATTTATAATTTCAAAAATTATGGAACATCAAACTCAATTACTTGTTGTTACAATAACATATTTAACACTTTTAATCCTTTGGGGAATTTACCAGGGTAGAAAAGTTAAAAGCAGTGCTGATTTTGCTATTGCCGGAAGAAATTTACCGGGCTGGGTAGCAGCATTATCGGAAAGAGCAACAGGTGAGTCTTCATGGGCTCTGCTTGGACTCCCGGGAGCTGCATATGCAACAGGTTTACTGGAAATCTGGACAGCCATTGGTTGTGTTTTAGGAATAATTATGGCCTGGGCATTAATTTCATGGCGATTAAGAGATGAAGCTGAAAAATACCAG
>DAOVJU010000164.1 GCA_030632095.1 Chlorobiota bacterium | reverse complement strand
ATTTGAAAATGTTATTCTTGTGGATTATCAGCCAACCAGCGAAAACTTTTTAATTGATTTTGTTGAAATAATTAAACCCAAACTACCTCCATCAATAAAATTATACAGATTAAAATTAAGCGAAACAGCAACATCTTATTCCGAATGGTATGCGGGTGATAATGTTAGGGTTGCTAACCCTTGAAGGGCTGGTAACCCTTTCAGTTAATTTCTAAAATCAGAAAACTTGTCCGTATGGATCGGTGTTACTTGTTAAGTATTTTTTTGTAACTGATATTAAATTAACAATGATCTGCATAGGCGGACTTAACAAATTATTATTGAATTGGGAAATAAAGTAAATAAAGGGAATCCATACGGACGCCCTGCGGTTGTAAGAGAAATAGGGGTTTAGCCTTTTCACTTTAGCCTTCTCACCTCAAAACAATAAACTTCACCTTACCCAAAACTTTTCCATTACTTCTCACAACCGCAACATACAATCCCTCATTCCAATACGAAACATTAATTTCAGTTTCTAATTGAGCTATATATATTTTTTCTTTAAAAATAATACGACCGTATACATCAAAACACTGTAGTTGGATGTTTTGATGATATTTGGTGTTCTCAAAACCGAAAGTAATATTATCCTCTGCCGGGTTGGGAAAGGCTTTTATTGGTATTGTTTTTAGCTTTGCATAATATTCTTCAGGTGTTGGTATTTCTCCCACATCTGATACAATAAGACAATCCGATAAATCAATTGTGCCGGATTGAATTTGATGCGGACAAAGACTATCATAGGTGAATTGATTTGTATCAAAAGGAACTGATTCTAGGTTTTCGTTTATTTTGTATAGATAGATATCCCAGTCTGATTTACCCTCTTTAATGCTTGTGGCTATAACATATTTATTATCAAATGTCTTGATTAAATTTGGACTTGTTACGGTATTTGGTCTTGATTGAAAATTAAACAAAGTACCAGCTGTATCAATAACGAATTCACCAATCGGATTTCCATTAAATTCTGTTCCAAAAAATGAAGTAGTTAGAAACAAAGTGTCATTAATTCTTTCAATATCATAAATAAAATTAGCTTTTATTTCAGATCCTATCTGCTCATTAGATATTTGATTAAACCCGTATTCTTCACCATCATTATTAAAAAACATGAGTAAAGAGTTTGTTGTGTTGTTATAATATCTTCTTTTCCCAACTCCCATAATTAGTGAATCATTTAATGTAATGGCAGAATAGGCGTTACCATAAACAGAATCCATAACGGCAAAAGGCAATATCCATTTTTCATTGAATAGACTATCAATACCAATAAAAAAAGGTCTTAAAAACTTATGATTTGGATTATTTGGATAAGGCCAGTAGCAATATCCCACAATAATATACATCTCATTAAATTTTTTTAATTCCCATCCAACTGCAACTCCAATTTCTGGATAATTATTTTTTGATGCATAAGGATTAGTCCATAATAAATCACCATTTTGGCTAAATCCAAATAAAAATATTTGATCAATTTGCTCATAACTTGACAAATTGACTAAAACAATTATTTCTCCATTTTCATTAATCCGTATATTTCGGGCTGAACCTCCATAATCGTAAATATTATTTACAAATACAGTACACCATAGTTTTTCCCCACAACTATCAAATTTTGCAATAAATGGCCACCCCTTTTCCATTACAATCATTCCACAAACGTAAACATTTCCATTATCGTCCAAAGCAGCACCAATGGAAGTTATTTCACATGTAGGATGTTCCAATACTTTATCCCAAAGTATATTACCGTTAATATCTGTTTTTACATTCCATCCCTTTTGGCCTTCAAATCCTCCAGAAAGATAATAACCTTTATCATAGAATTCAATAATATCATTAGCATAATCAATTCTGTTTGAAACACCAATATATGTTTCCCATCTTTGTGAATAAACTATTTGTACAAAAAAAATTGCTAATATTAATAATGTTGTTTTTTTCATAATAAAAAAATAATAAAAATTCCCCGGATATTACTTTGACCGGGGAATGATTTTTTTATTTAACAATCATAAATTTAGTGTTTTCAATTATTTTATCATTGTTTTTTAAAGTTGCAATATATATACCGGAATTCCATTTTCTTGTATCTATTACCAACTGGTTTGTTTCATTTTTTACTTCAATAGTTTTAATAGATATTCCATTTATATCTGTAATTTCAATAAGGGATTTTTTATAATATTCTAAAGAATAATCAATAATAATGTAATCATGTGCCGGATTAGGATGAATTTTCAGATATTTAGGCATATCGGTGTTTAATAATTTCCAATATTCATCATAGGCTTCGGATGATTTAAGCAAATCAGGAAGAATATATGGTTCCTGGTAAGTTAAAGTATCAATAGCAATTAACAGATTTCTTGCCAAAGCATGAACATTAGCTGATGAATTGTTCATAATTGAATACAATTCAGCAATATCCGAAGAATCAGCTTCATAAAAAGTTTTATTCTCTACCATTAATCCTAAAATGATTTCAAAATAATTCCGGTAATTTTGGTGTTCCGTGTTTTGTGCAGGAGTTAGTTCAAAGTTTGAAGGAATAGAATCCAATATTGTTATGGCACTTGTGCTATCATCCCTTACTAAATATTCAAAAGCCAATGCATATTTTGCCCATAATGAGTTTTCATTCTGGTAAAGCACCAACAAACTATCAGAAGAAGATTGGGGGTTTACAGTATCATTGCGATAACACCTTGCCAAATTATTAATTGCCCTTGACTTTTGCATTTTAAATGAAGATAAGTGAGATTCAGTCTCCTCTCTGATTGAAAGAATGCTTCTACCTTGCAATATCTGCGCTTTCATATAATCAGGCAAAGGATTATAGCGCTCATCTAATTTGTTCATTAATTCATCAGATTTGGCCGTATTAGGATTTGCCACCATTATATCACGTATCATGGCATTGGGCAGTACATTTTCCTTTTCAATAGCCGTGCTGACAACAGTATCAGATAAATATGGCGATTCGTTCATTAATTCATTATATATTTCCATTGTTTCAGGTGGTACACTATAATTGACATCCGTTTGTAATTGCTCGGTATCACCCCCGTCTATTAACAATGATAATATATTTCCGGTTGAATCAATTTTTTGTTCTGCAACAGTCATTTCACTTTTTAAATCTTCAATCCCTCCTCCCTGGTTTAAATGTGAAGGGCAACCATTTTCAAAAGTCCAATCTGGATAAACTGTTATATGTATAGGATGCACATTATTTGTATAATCAATTGGTTCAACATTATATCCCGGAGCATTTTCAGGATAATAATAAGTAATATGCTCTGCCTCGTTATTAATATCATCAAAATCATTGGGAATACCATTATAATAAAACAGATTACCTACCATGTTTTCGGGATTGGAGCCAGGGGAGCCCTGGCTGGCGCCAACACCGGGACTGCCTTCTGGTGTTACTGATACATCAGATTCACAATAGCTAAAATCATTACATCTTAGTTGAAGTCCGGTATTATCACCCCTGTTGATGCCCTGGGCAATAATCCCGTAATTCAGGTTTTCAAAATAATTATTGTAAATTTCATTGTTTTCCTCGCCTGAGTTGTTTACTACCAACCCGATGTAGTTTTTTCCGGTATAGTCCGAATTGCCAATAAAATCGTTTTCTTCTACCTGGTAGCCGGTACATTCATTGAGATAAAGCCCTGTAAAATTGAGAAAAAATGGATTCGGGGTTCTTTGGAAAGTATTAAGATTTACTGTTGCATTACTAATTTCACATAAGTATATTCCTGTATGGTTGTCTTTAAAAATACTGTTTTTAATTGTAACCGGTTTACCCGAAACGGAAGCAATAGCTTTTATACCATATTTCAGATTTTCAAAACTTGTTGGTTGATAAAGGGTACATGGAGCAGTACCGCTAATGCAAATATGATTTACCAAAAAGTGAGAATTAATAGCATTTATACCTATCATCCTGTCTTCGGGATTTAAAGTACTGTGATCATCAATAAAAGTACAACCTTTAATATCAACACCCTCAATACAACTTAACTTAACAAAACAATCGGGCATAAATCCTGTATAAATATCATTATTATTTACTTCAAATGTACACTTGGTAAAAGAATTCATGCTTTGGTAATTGTATGGTAATATATTAACTGCGGTAATATTATTAATAAATTTAGCCTCGTTTGCAATGATTATTCCACCTGTATATTCATAGGGTCCATGGCTGTTATCAATAGGCACCGGCTTGTATGTTTTTATACCGCATATTGCATTTTTAATGGTTCCTTCGTTTATTATCTGAACCATACCCTGGTTACCGGAGTTTTGGGGGTCATTTGAATTTCCATGTAGTTCTATACCAAGCCAGTTGTTTCCACGAATATTTGTTAAAGTACCGCCATCCAAAATAAGCTTACCACCACGTTTAACAACAATCTTTTTACCTTCGGCAAAATATATATCCGAAATAATGGTCAATGTAGTATTATCCGGTATGATCAGGTCGTAATAAAATATCTTATTATCGTCCCATGTGATATTCTCACCTGCCGGTAAAATAAGCGCATTATAATCATTAAAAGGAACAGGTGTTTTATGTATTGCACGGCTGTAAGTTGAAGAATATAAATAATTACTGTTTGGTTCATAATCTAAGTCGGTAACAATAGAAACCGGCAAACCTTCGGAAAAACATTCCCATTGAGTCATTGAATGTTCACGATAAAATACGCCACAATCGGTACCGGCAAATATCCTGTTATCTGATCCTAAATGATACTCTAAAGCCATAACAGGGAAAGCAGGCAAGCCTTCGGAATAATCATACCATGTATCTCCACAGTCGGTTGAATGAAGCACCCTGAATTTTCCGGGATCAGGAATACCGTTGCTTGTCTTAACACCTCCAATACTTATCCATATTTCATCAGGGTCAGCAGGATTAAAAATAATGTCTTCAATAGTTTTCCAAATAAGAACTTCATTAATAGATTTTTCTTCGGTTCCATTGTTATAATATACTTTGTTGGCACTTAAATCTTCCCATGTATCACCAACGTCCACAGATTTACAAAACCGATTAGGTAATACTCCATCATTACTTCCAGCTGAATATTCGCTTATGTAAATATGGTTATTTGTATTTATGCCTATAGCACCTACTTTACTAATATCCACAGGAGCATATTTTATTACTAATATTTTAGTTTTTTCATTATATATCACAAGTTTAGCATTTGAATTCTCCGTTTTTCCTCTGCCAAAATATGCTAAATAAGGATTAGTTGGATTTAATTCGTATTCCATACCGATAAACCAATCCATTGAAAAAACATTACCATAAATAATATTCCCGCCGTTTGAAAGCATAATCATATTATTTTGATAATAATAAATATCAGGATTATCCCAATTAACTTCAGAATCGCCACCATCTCCTCCACCAAACCATATCCAATTATCATTTTCGTATCTGAATGAATGATTATGTACAGCTCCTGCTACGATAAATTCAGAACTTGAATTGTCAACCCCAAGTCCGAGAAAATTTCCGATAGGTAAATAATTCCCATTTAAATTCTCATATGGAAGATTATTAAGATTTGAAATGTTTATTTTTAACTTTGAAATACCACCGTCATTTGCTATTAATAAATTTTCGTTTCCATCTTCTATACCCATAATATCAATATCTCTTATATCCCAATGACCAGTGGGAATGCCATAAGGAGTTCCAATAATATTGTAAGGTTCTTCATCTTTGAAATAGTATAAATTTAGATGGGTAAAATACACAATTTGTGATTCCGGTGAATAATATATTCCGGCAAAGCCAGTAAAATTATTTGTTATAATATTTTCCCATGTTGCTCCATCATCAGTTGATTTATATATTCTTCTGTCCTCACCATCACACAATATAAATATTTTTCCATTATAAGGTTTTGATATTACAGCTTTCTGAAAAGGATCAAAATAATCAGCAGTAATATTAACCCAATCGTTTGAGTATTTAAAAATTTGTCCATTCACGTTGTCATATCGAGATAAGGTTGTTAAAAAAATATCTCCGTTTCCTGCAATTTCAATATCGCAAAAAATGTTGTGTTGTGGAACAGAAAGTCCAGTAGTATTGAAAAGTGTCCAATTTAAACCGGTATCAGTTGATTTATAAACTTTTTTTATTGTAATTGCATATAGAGTAAGACCATCATTAGGATCATCATCATTTGGGTCATATATAACTTTTACAACCTTGGGTGCTGTTTGATACGGAAAACCTTCCATAATATGCCAGCTACTTCCATTATCAAAAGATTCAATAATTCCCATACCATATCCATTTCCCGACATTCCACTTCCGGTTGAAGCAATAATATGTTGATCATTAAAAGGATTTCTTATTATTTCAGTAGCTGATAAGCCGGGTAATCTTAATTCATCAGTTACATTTACCCATGAATTTCCGCTTGACTGGTTTTTCCATATTCCTCCATGGTCGGAAGATAATAAATAATTATCTGGGTTTTCAGGGTCATGTAACACTTGGGCAACCAAACCAAGACATTGATAATCATAATTCTTAGGACCAAGTAATTCCCACTGGGCAGGGTCAGGTTCATCACAATAAGGTGTGAGAGAGTTATTCCATGCAGCTTGTGCATATGGTAAATAGCTCAGACTATCATTAATTATTCCTAAACGGCTTTTCCAGAAATAAACATATCTGTAAAAGTCTTTGATGTTTTTTAATTTGTTTTGAGGGATTGAATCGGGATAAGTATCCTTAATATAGGTTTCAAAGGTATCAGTAATAGCAACAAACTCATAAGGTTTATCGAATAAACCTTTCCAGTAATAATCGCTGTTTTGTGCTGTTAGTAAGCTAAAGAAAAACAACGAAACAAAAAATAATGTAATTTTTTTCATAATTTAAGGTTATAAAGTTAATAAATAAATTTGAATTTATAAAAATTATGTAATGATTTTATTTATAATTCATGAAATTCTTGGCTTATTAAATTTTTTTCAATTTAATTTATATATTAATTCCAAAAAACGATAAAAAGTAACCCATTTTTTATAAAAAAAATTATTAACAATATTCACTTCTTAATACCAAAATAAAAAAAAGGCAACCTAAAAAAAGATTGCCTTTAAAATTTCCGGTCAATTGCAAATCGCGATTATTTCATCAAAATCATCCTTTTAGTAAGCGATTGTTTTGGTGTTTCAATTGTGTAAAAATAAATTCCATTATTCAGGCGTGAGGCGTTAAATTCAATACTGTACTCACCAGTTTGCAGATTTTTATTTATAAGGGTTTTAATTTTTTT
>DAOVJU010000522.1 GCA_030632095.1 Chlorobiota bacterium | reverse complement strand
ACTCAACAAAAATACAAAATTAGCTTTTTAATTCCAAATATATAATGCTTGAATTTTAAAAATATTGTATATTATTTTTTATTGCTTTGATTATTAAGATAATAAATAATTATTTATTTTATAAATTTATAGTAAAGTAAAAGTTTGTGGTTTTGAGGTGAAAAGGCTAAAGTATAAAGTGAGAAGGCTAAAGTAAAAAGTAAAAATAATATTTAAAGAAAACCCGCTAAGCGCCTTGGAGGCGCTAAGCGGATGATCAGAAATAAATTAGCCGCTAAGCAGTTTGGAACTGCTAAGCGGCTTTCATTTAATAAATATCTGAAGTTTTTCAAACAATAAGCATAGCAAGATCAATTATTTCATCCTTGCACGAAAACTTAGTGTTTGATAAGAAAACGTCAAGAACAAGGCTTGCGAAATTTTAAAACTCAGGAGTCCGTACGGATGACTGGGTTTTAAGATGAGTATAACGCAGTTATTGGCGTTTTCTTGCAAACACTATTTACTATTTCAAACTTCACAACTGCTTCCGATCCTGATCCATCTACAACAGTAACTATATGTTTGCCTTTTTCAGGCCTCATTTCCATTTGATGAAAATTTTCTGTAAAGCCAATATATTCTTCATCGAGATGCCAGTATATTTTTGATTGAGGATCACGGTGTGCAATCTCAAAAACTACCTTGCCCGGAGTTCCATCCATCTCAACCGGAATAAAAATTCTTGAATTTTTATCAGGGTAAATAAATGCAAGTTTTCTCAAGTCCTCATTTTTTAAACAACCTTCCATTGCCGGTGGTAAAGGCTTGTATAAAGGATTTCCCGATTTATAGTACCATTCCTGAATAGGTGGTAAAACAAACCACGTTTTATGAACCATATTATTAATGTCTTCACATTCGCCCGACACCCTGAATTTTTCATTTTTATCAAGATGTACTATTTGATGATAAGGGCATGCTGGTGTAATTAATCCTTTTTCCAATATCCAGACCGAATCAACAGGCTCGCAAATCAATGAAACACGATGTCCGCTTTGCCTGCATACAGGAACCTTTATCATTTCATCAAATGGCTGGTCAAACCAATCACTTCTGGGTAAAAGATCAAAAACGTCGAACATAACAGGTGCTGCGGCACTTACACCTGTCAAGCCAGGTCTGCCTTCCCCATCAGCATTTCCAACCCAGACAGCAACAACATAAGCCGGAGTTGTGCCTATTGCCCATGCATCACGGAAACCAAAACTGGTACCCGTTTTCCATGCTACTTTTTGTGATGAGGAAAAATATTTCCAACCGGTTTCTTCTTCGGGACGGTTAACTTCTAACAAGGCATTATAAACAAGCCATATAGCACCTGCTGAAATTAATGAGTTGTCTGACAGCTCTTTATATTCCGGTGAATAACAAACACTTTTCCCTAAATCATAATTTATTTGTCTGAAATCCTTTTCAAAATATTTACTATTATAAGCCTGAAAATGATTCAGTGTTCTGGCCATACTTGTATAAACTCCTGCCAGAGCCCATAATGTAGCTTCCGCTCCACCCAAAATCAATGTTAATCCATAATGATCGGGAGGACGATTTATTGTTGAAAATCCCAGTTTCCAGAGGAGATAATGAAAACGTTCAACACCATAATTGCGTAACATCCTTACAGAAGGAATATTCAATGAACGGGACAAAGCCTTTTTGGCAGGTACAGCCCCTTCATAGCCGAGGTCAAAATTTTTCGGAGTATAACCGGCAATATATGTTGGAATATCCGGAACCAGGGTGTTTTGTAAAATCATGCCATCATCAAGCATAGCAGCAAATAAAAAAGGTTTAAGAATACTTCCCGTGCTTCTCGGAGCAATACAAACATCAACCATATTTCCATGCTCTTCGTGCCCTGTCAATCTTGTATTGCCAATATAAACAATCACATCCCCTTTTTCAACTTCAACTACTATTACAGCGATATTATGAATTTGGTTATGCTTTAAAACATCATTATGGTTTTTAACTATCTCAGCAACTTTTTGTTGCATCCGTGCATCAATTGTACTTGTTATACTTGAACCCTTTTTATTATTATAAATCCTGGTAAGCAAATGAGGAGCCAATTGCGGTATAGCATGGGGTTTCTCAGGCAGTAATTCAAGTTTTGAAAGATAACATGTAATTGAATCCATTTTTCCTTTTTCATACAACTTGTTTATCAAGCGGTTTCTTTTATCAAGCAGAAGTTCACGGTTTTTTCCCGGATGGATCAAGGATGGTGCATTAGGCAATACTGCAAGAGTTGCTGCTTCAGCCCATGAAAGTTCATGTGCATTTCTGCCAAAATATCTCCATGCCGCAGCATCCAAACCTACAACATTCCCCCCAAATGGCGCATTTGATGAATAAACGGATAATATCTTCTCTTTTGAATAACTGAATTCAAGCCGTAATGCAAGTATGATCTCTTTTAATTTTTCAGTATAAGTTCTGGGACGCCCTTTTCCTGCTAACCTTATAAGCTGCATTGTTAAAGTACTACCACCGCTGACAATCTCTCCTGCCTTAATGTTTTGAATAAAAGCCCTTGCAATTGAAAAAGGATTAATTCCCGGGTGATAATAAAAATGCCTGTCTTCAAACTCAATAACAGCTTCTTTGAATTTGTATGGAACCGAATCGCATACAGGAAAACGCCATTGCTCGTCTTCAGCGATTTTAGCGCCCAGTAATTCGCCATTTCTATCATACACGACAGTGGAAAAAGTATCGTTAAACAAATTTAAAGGCAGTAAATAAAAAAAAGCAATTAACACAATTGCTAAAAAAAGTATTATGATATACCTTTTTTTAACTTTTCTATATGTATCGATTTTTATCTTTTTAAAATCCAATCAAATATTTTTTTAGTACCTAATCAGTTTATTAATCAATTCCTATTTT
>DAOVJU010000108.1 GCA_030632095.1 Chlorobiota bacterium | reverse complement strand
TTTTCAGCTGATTTATCAACCAGATTATGATCGTAGGATTTTAACTTAATTCTTATCTTTTGATTCATTATCTCTTTAAATTTATTTAAATGCTTTTATTCCTTTTATATTCTCGATTACTTTATTTGCAATTTCTTCGGGTACATTCTCATAATGCGAAAACTCCATTGTAGAAGTAGCTCGTCCGGAAGTTAATGTGCGCAATACAGTAACATAACCAAATTTTTCAGCTAAAGGAACTTTGGCTTTAATAATTCTCATTCCTGTTTTTGATTCCATACCTGTTACCTGTCCACGGCGTTTATTAAAATCTGCTATTACATCTCCCATATATTCTTCAGGTGTTATAACTTCTGCACTCATAACCGGCTCCATTAAAATTGCTTCGGCTTTCTTACTTGCGTTTCTAAATGCCATTTTTGCTGCAATTTCAAAGGAAAGAGAATCAGAATCTACACTGTGAAATGAACCATCGAGTAAAACAACTTTTATGCTGTCAACAGGGTATCCGGCTAATGGTCCATTTGCCATTGCCTCCTTAAATCCTTTTTCAACAGATGGTATGAATTCTTTTGGAATATTACCACCTTTTACTTCATTAATAAATTGTAAACCATTAAATCCTTCATCAGCAGGAGAAATTTGAATTTTAATATCGGCAAATTTCCCTCTTCCCCCTGTTTGTTTTTTAAATATTTCCCGATGTTCTATGGTTCGTGTAATTGCTTCTTTATAAGCTACCTGTGGTGTTCCCTGGTTGCATTCAACACTAAATTCTCTTTTTAACCTGTCAGTTAGAATTTCTAAATGCAGTTCTCCCATACCACTTATTATAGTTTGACCTGATGATTCATCAGTTTTAACCTGGAAAGTTGGATCTTCTTCAGCCAATTTACCTAATGCAATTGCTAACTTATCAACATCAGCCTGCGTTTTTGGTTCTATTGCAATACCAATTACAGGATCAGGAAATGAAATTGATTCAAGTAAAATTTGAGCTTTACTTAAGCATAAAGTATCACCTGTTTTAATATTCTTAAATCCTACAACTGCACAAATATCACCCGCTTCAATTTTATCTTTTGGATTTTGCTTATTCGCGTGCATTTGATATAAACGGGTAATTCTCTCTTTTTTATTGGTTCTCGTGTTGAATATTGTTGATCCAGCTTCTAAAACACCTGAATATATCCTAAGAAAAGCCAACCTTCCAACAAACGGATCAGTAGCAATTTTAAAAGCAAGAGCTGCTAATGGTTCTGTAGAATTTGGCTCTCTATAAACTTCTTTTTTCGTATATGGATGTATTCCTTTAATCGCCCCAACATCAAGAGGGCTTGGTAAATAAGCAGCAATTCCATCAAGTAAGCGTTGAACACCTTTATTTTTGAATGCTGCTCCACATAATACAGGGACAACTGTCATATTAATAGTTGCAATTCGAATCGCTTTGCGAATTTCTTCTTCAGTAATTGATTCTGAGTCTTCAAAGAAATTCTCTAATAGCTGGTCATCCCATTCAGCAACTGCTTCGATTAAATTTGTGCGATATTCTTTTGCTATTTCCTTAAATTCTGCTGGAATCTCATCCATTTCATATCTTGTTCCCAATTCTTCGTCTTCATGCCAAATAACTGCCTTGTTATCAATAAGATCAATAACTCCAATAAATTCTTCCTCTGAACCTATTGGGATTTGAACAGGTATTGGATTAGCCCCTAGTTTATCTCTAATTTGTTCGATTACACTATAAAAATCAGCTCCTACCCTGTCCATTTTATTTACGAAAGCTAATCTTGGTACATTGTATTTATCTGCTTGCCTCCAAACAGTTTCAGTTTGGGGCTCAACACCACCAACAGCACAAAAAACAGCTACTGCCCCATCTAAAACACGTAATGAACGTTCAACCTCAACAGTAAAGTCAACATGCCCTGGTGTATCAATTATATTAATTTTGTGAACAATGTTATTGTAATTCCAGAATGTTGTTGTTGCAGCTGAAGTAATAGTAATACCCCTTTCCTGTTCCTGAACCATCCAGTCCATTGTTGCAGCACCATCGTGCACTTCACCAATTTTATGAGTGATTCCGGTATAGAAAAGAATTCGCTCAGTAGTAGTAGTTTTGCCCGCATCAATGTGGGCCATAATACCGATATTTCTTGTATTTTCTAAACTTTTAGCCATTTTACTTCAGCAACTTTCTCTCCCTCTTAAAACCTAAAATGCGAATATGCCTTATTCGCTTCAGCCATTCTATGAGTGTCTTCTTTTTTCTTAAATGCTCCACCTTCTTCATTATAGGCAGCAATAATTTCTCCAGCTAACTTTTCACTCATTGATCTTCCACTTCGCTTTCTTGCAAAACTTACCATGCTTTTAATGCTTATCGACACCTTTCGTGAATCACGAATTGGTTGTGGAATCTGAAAAGTAGCACCACCTACCCGTCTACTTCTAACTTCAACAGCAGGAGTAATATTTTCTAACGCTTTTTTCCAGATTTCGAGAGGGCCTAATTCCTCATTCTCCATTTTTTTCTTAACTATTTCCAAAGCATCATAAAATATTTGATAAGAGAGGCTTTTTTTACCGCTTACCATAAGATTATTAACAAACCGTGTAACTAATGTATCATTATAAACCGGGTCTGGTAATAATATTCGTTTTTTTGGTCTCGACTTTCTCATTATATACTATAACTATATATTTAATTTTTAACTTTTGGCCTTTTTGTCCCATATTTAGAACGTCTTTGTGTTCTTCCTTCAACGCCAGAAGTATCTAAAGCGCCTCTAATTATATGATATCTTACACCAGGTAAATCTTTAACTCTACCTCCACGAATCAATACAATTGAGTGTTCTTGCAAATTGTGACCTTCTCCTGGAATGTATGCATTCACTTCTTTTTGATTTGTTAAACGCACTCTGGCAACTTTTCTCATTGCGGAATTTGGCTTCTTAGGTGTTGTTGTATAAACCCTTATACAAACTCCCCTACGTTGCGGACAAGCATCCAATGCAGGTGCTTTACTTTTCTTTTCAATCCGGGTCCTTCCTTTTCTTACTAATTGCTGAATTGTAGGCATAAACAGTATTATTATTATAAAACTTTAGTTAAAATCGGTTCGCAAAGGTAAAATATTTTTATTTAAAACAATAACTAAATTTTACTTTATTTGTAATTAATTGGCAACCAGGGTTTTTGCCTGATTTTATAAGAATTTTTTTTTCATTTTTTAATTACTTTTTTAACAGAAAATGACAGTTTTTTATTTTTTAAAATCAAAAACAGAAAAAAATTAAGAATATTATTTATTTTTGAGCCCACTTTTTATAAATAGATGCAAATTGAAAGTTAACATCATAAACAAAATAAAATGAAAATCTATCAAACGAACGAAATAAAAAACATTGCTTTATTAGGTAATGCCCGTTCTGGAAAAACTACTCTCGCAGAAACAATGCTGTTTGAAGGAGGAGTTATTGACAGAATGGGAGATGTTGAATCGAAAAATACAGTGTCGGATTACAATGAAATAGAACAAATTAATACAAGTTCTGTATTTTCAACTGTTTTATATACTGAATGGCAAAATAAAAAGATAAACATAATTGATAATCCCGGATCAGATGATTTTGTTGGCGGTATAATTGCATCTTTCAGAGCAGCCGATTCAGCTTTATTATTGGTAAATGCTCAAAATGGTGTAGAAGTTGGAACTGAAATTCATTTGCGTCACGCTGAAGCAAATAATGTACCCGTTATTTTGGTAGTAAATCATTTAGATCATGATAAAGCCAACTTTGATAAAACAATTGAAAACTTAAAAGAAGTTATTGGAAGCAATATGGTTTTGGTTCAATTTCCTGTGAACCCAGGTGAAGGATTTGATTCAATTATTGATGTTCTAACAATGAAATTATACAAGTTTTCTGGCAACAACGGAAAAGCTGCAGTATCGGAAATACCTGCTGATTTAAAAGATAAAGCCAAAGAATTACACAACGAACTGGTCGAAAAAGCTGCTGAAAATGATGAAGAATTGATGGAATTGTTCTTTGAAAATGAATCGCTTACCGAAGATGAAATGCGAAAAGGTATAGCTCTTGGTTTAATTCAAAGAGGTATTTTTCCTGTATTTTGTATTTCTGCAAAAAAGAATATGGGCGTTCAACGATTAATGGATTTTATATGCAATGTTGCTCCTACAGCAGCTAATATGCCTGCTCCAAAAAATAGTGATGGAAATGAAGTAAAATGTGATGAAAAAGGACCTGTATCACTATTTGTTTTTAAAACCAATATTGAAGAACATATTGGCGAAATTAATTATTTTAAAGTGTTGTCTGGTGAAATAACAGAAGGCATGGACCTTGTTAATCAATACAATAATACAAAAGAACGTTTAAGCCAGTTATTAGTTACAGCAGGTAAAAACAGAAACAAAGTTGGGAAAATTGTTGCCGGTGATATTGGAGCTGCAGTAAAACTTAAAGCTACAAAAACAAACCACACACTTAATGCACAAGGTAAAAATTGGTCATTTGATGAAATAAACTTTTCTCCGGCTAAATATAGAACTGCTATTAAACCAAAAAGTGAAGGTGAAGAAGAAAAGCTGGGTGAAGCCTTAACAAAAACACATGATCAAGACCCTACTATTATAATTGAATATTCAAAAGAACTAAAGCAAATAATTATACATGGACAGGGTGAACATCATTTAAATATTTTAAAATGGCATCTTGATAATGTTTATAAATTAGATACAGAGTTTATTGCACCTAAAATACCATACAGAGAAACCATAACAAAAATTGCTCAAGCTTATTACAGGCATAAAAAACAATCAGGTGGCGCTGGTCAGTTTGGAGAAGTTTATATGATCATTGAGCCTTACATTGAAGGAGCACCAGATCCAAAAATGCATAAAATTGAGGGTAAGGAAATTAAACTAAACATACGTGATAAAAATGAATATGATCTTGACTGGGGTGGAAAATTAATATATTATAATTGTATAGTTGGAGGTTCTATTGATGCACGTTTTTTACCAGCAATATTAAAAGGAATTATGGAAAAAATGGAAGAAGGCCCGTTAACAGGATCTTATGCAAGGGATATTCGGGTAGCTGTATATGATGGTAAAATGCATCCGGTTGATTCAAATGAAATTTCGTTTAGACTGGCGGGCAGAAATGCATTTAGCAATGCATTTAAAAATGCAGGGCCAAAAATCATGGAGCCTATTTATGATGTTGAAGTATTGGTTCCATCTGACCGAATGGGAGATGTAATGAGTGATTTGCAAGGAAGAAGAGCTGTTGTACAAGGTATGAGCAGTGAAAAACGCTTTGAAAAGATCTCTGCAAAAGTTCCTTTGGCTGAAATGAGTAAATATTCAACAGCACTAAGCTCGTTAACCGGTGGCAAGGCTATATATACCATGAAATTTGCTGAATACAGCCAGGTTCCCGGAGACCTTCAGCAAGAACTACTAAAAGCATACGAAGAGGAACAAAAAGAAGATTAATATTTTTTATTGTTTTCTGTATAAATAAACAGTTCCTTTTTGAATGACGGGTTTTTTTGCATCCGGTTTTCCAGAAGTGCTTTCACCTTGATTTGCCTTAGGTGAGCTATCCAGGTATTTATAAAAATTATCCCACCCAACTGCTTGAAGAATATAAAAGTAATATCCTGAAGGTAAATTAATATTACCTTTGTCTTTATTAGTTCCATCCCAACCATCGGTTGGATCATCCGTTTCAAAAACTAACTGGCCATAACGATTATAAATCCTGATATTATATTGTCTCAATAAAGCTGCTTCTTTGGGTTTAAATTCTTCATCCGGTGCTAAAAAATATTTCGGCATTTCCAATTTTGATTCTGCTGGCTCAAATACTAGTGTATCTATAAAAACACAACCAAATGTATCTGTAACAGTAAATGTAAATCTTGTAATAAAAACCGGATATGGGCTTATTAATGGTTTAAAACTAATGATTGAATCAGGTATATTAATAAAAGGATCTGCCCACCATACAAATGTAAAAGGATTTTCCAGTGTTATTGTATCATTTCTATAAGCCGGGATTGTATATTCAAACAGATCTATTAAACTATTACATGTATAAGATGTTTCGATTTCTAAAGCGCCATTCTCCAGTTTATGATGGTAAGTGATCGCCTCATCATTAATGGTATCGGTAAAAGTTAAACTTATATTTTTAAGTATACCCTCATTATTTTGATTACAATCGAAAAATTTAACTTCCCATTCGTTCAAGGCAGGATTTTCACCATATAAAACAGACCAATCGCCAGCCGGGGCATATTGTCCTGATAATGGAAAATTCATTTCACAAACACAGGGAACCTGGATAGCAGAAGTTGAAAAACAAAAATCAACTGCATTTATTCCAGTATCACAATCCTGGTTGAAATCAATACAACCAAGAATGGTTGAATCTAAATCTGTTATTTCGTGCCAATTTGAAATTGCCGGTAATAATTCAAGCAAGGTATCACTACCGGGAGGTTCCAGATAAAAACCCAATTGTGATAATGTATCATGATCAAGCGTAAAACAGATTTCAATTTCAGTACTTTCACTAATCAGGAATTTTGATGTATCAGGATCAAAATATTCAAAATTAAAAGGCCTGCTTGTTGTATCATCTGCATTGAAATATCCCTTTAAATTAAATGGTTCGATTTTAGAAGGGTCTATTGTATCTATTCTTATTTCCGGTTCATTTAAAAACACCCATGCTTTTTGAAAATTCTTAAATATAGTATCAGTGCTTACTCGTGTGATTTCTACAGCATACAAACCCTTTTTATCAATAGTCTTAAATGAAGTATCCATTAATGTCAAAGAATCAGATTTTACAGCAGTATATTTATACGAATCAGGATCATATTTATACCAGATAAATGTATAAGGAGGATTTGCAAATGGAGCAATTGCTTTTAATTCAACATCTATCTCATCAATTGATTGCTGTGGTAAGCAAAATATATAAATAGAATCTTCGCCGGGATAATTTGAATAATTTGTGGGCACAGATGTATGTGCATTAGGGGCAGTAAGAATTTGCCCGCTCGTTTTCAAATTACTAAGCCATGTTAATAAAATAAATAATACTAGTATTTGAATTCGCTTCTGATACACTTTATATTGAATTGTAAAATTTTGCAAAAATAGTTAAAGTTTTCAGACAAATACAAGCTTTCTTATCTCAAGTTCACGTTATCTTATTAAATATGTTAATAACTAATTACACACAGAATCTGATTTTTAGTATTAAGAACCTATTTTTGCCGAACTTAAATTTAAATTCATCATTTTAACGTAGCTTTATTCAAAATATTTGAATAAAAATCAATTAATACTACTAGTAATTGTGCAGAATTTTCTACAAGACCTTAATGAAACGCAACAAACCGCAGTTAAAAATTATGAAGGGCCCGGATTAATTATAGCTGGTGCCGGAGCGGGAAAAACAAGAGTGCTCACGTATAGAATAGCTTATTTATTATCAAAAGGTATTAAAGTTTCATCAATTCTTGCATTAACTTTCACTAACAAAGCAGCCAGAGAAATGAAAGACAGGATTTCTGCTTTGGTTGGCCCTGAAACTGTACAGTATCTCTGGATGGGAACCTTTCATTCAATTTTTGCAAAAATATTAAGATTTGAATCAGATAAACTTGGCTATAATTCTAATTATACAATTTACGATACTGCTGATAGTAAAAACCTGATAAAAACCATTATAAAAGATCTTAATCTTGATGACCAGCAATATAAACCAGCTTATGTCCACAATAGGATTTCCCGGGCAAAGAATGAGCTGGTAACTGCCCAGGCATACAATAACAATTCTGATTTCACTGAAATAGACCAGCGGTCGCGCAAACCTCAAATTGGTGAAATTTACAAGGAATATGCAAAAAGATGTTACCGTTCAGGAGCAATGGATTTTGATGATCTTTTATTAAATACAAACATACTTTTTAATAATTTTCAGGATATAAGGAAAAAATATCAGGACAAATTCAAATATATATTAGTTGATGAATACCAGGATACTAATTATTCGCAATATCTTATCGTAAAGAGCCTTGCTGAGAAACATAATAATATTTGTGTAGTTGGTGACGATGCTCAAAGTATTTATTCTTTCAGGGGAGCCAGGATTGAAAACATCCTGAATTTTAAGATCGACTATCCGGATTATAGCTTATATAAACTTGAACGAAATTACCGGTCAACACAAAATATTGTGAACGCGGCAAATAGTATAATTGCAAATAATAAAAACCAAATTAAGAAGAAAGTATATTCAAAACAAGAAACCGGAGATAAAATTAAAATCACAAAAGCACTAACCGATAGTGAAGAAGGATATATTATTTCAAATACAATTTTGGAGAACAAGCTTAATTATCAGCTTAAGAATAATGATTTTGCAATTTTATACAGGACAAATGCACAATCGAGGATTTTTGAAGAAGCTTTACGAAAACTAAATATTCCTTATAAAATATATGGCGGGCTATCTTTTTACCAGCGAAAAGAAATTAAGGATTTATTAGCCTATTTACGGCTTATTGTAAATAAGAAAGATAACGAAGCACTTAAACGTATTATCAACTATCCTGCAAGGGGCATTGGTAAAACAACCCTTGAAAAACTTGAATTTGCTGCGAACGAAAAAGTTGTAAGTATTTTTAAAGTTGCTTTAAATCCAACAAAATTTGATGTTAAGATCAATGCAGGAACAACCAAAAAGATTGCTGATTTTACAAAATACATAAATGAATTTAAAGATCAACTAGCAGAAACTGATGCTTACGATTTAGCTTATTCTGTTGCCTCATCATCTGGCATATTAAAAGAACTATACCAGGA
>DAOVJU010000233.1 GCA_030632095.1 Chlorobiota bacterium | reverse complement strand
GCTTCAGTTTACCGTGAGAAACCTCAGGCGGTAGTTATCCCAAAATGTAAAAATGATATTATTGAAATTGTAAAATTTGCAAATAAATACAAAATTCCCATAATTCCCCGGGGAGCGGGCACTTCGCTTGCAGGACAGGTTGTAGGTAATGGAATAATAGTTGACATTACTAAACACCTTACTAAAATTCTTGAATTTAATATTGAAGAAAAATGGGTCAGTGTAGAACCTGGTGTTGTTCTGGATAAGCTAAACAACTACTTGAAACCTTATGGATTATTTTTTGGGCCAGAAACTTCAACATCAAACAGGTGTGTTATTGGCGGAATGATTGGGAATAATGCATGTGGCTCTCATTCAATTATTTACGGAAGCACCAGGGATCATACCCTGGAAATAGAAGCTGTATTATCAGATGGCAATATAGCCAGATTCAAACCCTTAAATGAGCAAGAATTTCTCAAAAAAACAAAAGGGGGTTCATTAGAAAATAGAATATACCAAAACATTAAGGAAATACTTGATAATAAGGATAATCAAAAAAGGATCATTAAGAATTATCCTGATCCTCAGATAAAAAGAAGAAATCATGGATATGCAATAGATCTTTTAATTGAGAACGAAGTATTTTCTGAAAAGAGTAATGAAAAAATCAATTTCTGCAAGTTAATTGCCGGATCAGAAGGTACCCTGGCATTTGCAACTGAAATTAAATTAAACCTTGTTCTTTTGCCTCCCAAAGAGACAGTATTAATTTGTGCTCATTTTAAGACTTTGAAGGAAACATTTCAGGCAAATCTCATAGCTCTTAAATATCAACCGGCAGCAGTTGAGTTAATGGATAATACTATTCTTGAGTGCACAAAAAACAATATCGGGCAGCAAAAAAACCGGTTTTTTGTAAAAGGTGATCCAAAAGCTATCCTAATTATTGAGTATGCCAGGAATTCCATGAATGAAATTGAGGTAATTTCTAAAAATCTTATTCAGGAACTAAGGGATAAAGAATTAGGTTATCATTTTCCAATAATTAAAGGTTCAGAGATCAATAATGTTTGGGAATTGAGAAAAGCCGGGCTTGGATTATTGTCAAATATTCCCGGTGATAAAAAATCAGTCACTGTAATTGAAGATACAGCAGTTAATGTTAATGTATTGCCAGATTACATGGAAGACTTCCGGAAAATCCTGGATAAACATAATCTTGAATGTACTTACCATGCACACATAGGTAGTGGCGAATTACATTTAAGGCCAATATTGAATCTCAAAAAAGAAAACGATTTAAAACATTTCAAGGATATTGCATATGATATTGCATCACTGGTTAAAAAATATAAAGGCTCATTAAGCGGCGAACATGGTGATGGCCGTTTAAGAGGTGAGTTTATTCCGTTTATGATCGGACAAGAAAATTATGAACTTTTAAGAAATATTAAATATACATGGGACCCGAATAATATTTTTAACCCGGGTAAAATTATTGACACTCCTGCAATGGACTCATTTTTAAGAGTTCAAAGCGGCAAAACAGTAAAAAATATTAATACCATATTCGACTTTACACAAAACAAAGGTATTATCAGTGCAGCAGAACAATGTAATGGATCAGCCGACTGCAGGAAATCAATAGAATTTGGCGGCACCATGTGTCCTTCATTCCAGGCTACTAGAGATGAGAATCATTCAACCAGGGCAAGAGCTAATACTTTGCGTGAGTTTTTAACTTATTCAGATAACAAAAATCCATTTAACCATAAAGAAATTTATGAAGTTATGGATTTATGCTTGTTATGTAAAGCCTGCAAATCTGAATGTCCGTCAAGTGTGGATGTTGCCAAATTAAAAGCTGAATTCTTACAGCATTATTATGATTCAAATGGGATTCCACTCCGTACAAGATTAATTGCGAATATTACCAGTATAAATAAGTTTGGAAGCATTTTTCCTGCATTAACAAATTTCTTTTTATGCAATAAAATAATATCTCCACGTATAATGAATTTACTTGGATTTTCGAAAAAAAGAAAAATGCCTAGACTTAATCAAAAAACATTATCAAATCAGATCAGGAAATACAAAGAGGAATTAACATCAAACAAATTTATTGGTAAAGTTTATCTGTTTAATGATGAATTTACAAATTACAATGATTCAGATATTGGAATAAAGGCAATTCAGTTACTAAATAAACTTGGTTATAGAGTTATTATTCCGAAACATATTGAAAGTGGAAGGACATTTTTATCGAAAGGTTTGATCAGAAAAGCACAAAAAATAGCTGTGCAAAATATCAATTACCTGAAAGATATTATTTCCGAAGAGACACCCCTTCTGGGTATTGAACCTTCAACAATTCTTACTTTCAGGGATGAATATCCTGATTTAACTTATGGCCAGGATAAAACAAATGCACAAAAAATAGCTGCAAATACATATATGATTGATGAGTTTTTAGTTAACGAAATTGATAAAGGAAATATCTATAAGGAACTTTTCACTAAAGAAAGCAAGAAAATAAAACTGCATGGACATTGCCAGCAAAAAGCCATAGCTTCAACAGCTCAAACAATTAAAATGCTTTCCTTTCCTGAAAATTATGAAGTTGAAGAAATTCCATCAGGATGCTGCGGTATGGCAGGTTCGTTTGGATATGAAAAGGAACACTATGATGTCTCAATGAAAATTGGGGAGTTAGTATTATTTCCTGAAATCAGAAAATCTGATGATTCAGTAATTGTAGCTCCCGGAACCAGTTGCCGCCACCAGATTTTTGATGGGACCGGCAGATTTGCATTACATCCGGTTGAAGTATTATATGATGCATTGAAGTAATAAAAACTTAAAAACAGTATATTTTTGAAATCGTTATTTTTTTTTTGTAATATAGTTAGCTATAATTACAGAACTCAGTATTTTTAATTAACCTTTTTAAAAACTACTTAAATTGTAGCAATATGAAATATCTATACTTCCCGTTCATTTTTGTTTCATTCATATTTATGAGTAATAAAAATATTGCTCAATCAACACAAGTTGATCCAAGTGATGAAAAACGATTTGCAGTCAGAGGTAAAATTCTTGAATTAAATAATGTAAAAGTTAGGTTAGTTAATGATGGAAGGGAATTGCAAAATCTTAAGTTCAACAAAAACAATACTTTCGTTTTTAGGATGAGTTGGAATTTTGATTATATAATTGAATTCAGTAAAACTGGATATGTTACACAAATAATAAGTGTATCAAGTATTATTCCTGCAAGTTTCAATAAAGTTGATGCAGGAATATTTGAAATAGAAAACGTTCAATTGTTCAAGGAAACAGAAGGACTTGAAATTGATTTTTATAATCAACCCATTGCACATATTGAATTTGATAATGATCAAAATAAATTTGTATTTGCTTATGATTACAGAAATGATCTCTCAAAGGCTATCAAAGATTTTCAGGAAAAAGAAAAAATATATAAAGAAACTCTAAGAAAGGGGCTTTCATATTTAAAAAATGAAGAGTACAAAAAAGCACTTCAGGAATATTTGAAAGCTTCCAATATTAAACCGGATGAAGATTTTCCGAAAACAAAAATTGATGAAATCAATATATTAATAAAAGAAGAAAAATCAAAAACAACATCACCAGACGAAACAACAGAAAATATACCTGACAATGAATCACCAGAGATTGAAGCAGGAGAAGTTATTGCTGAAACACAGGAAGATGCAGAAAAATCAAGAACAATTGATGAAGACTTAGATCAATTAGTTGAACTACTTAACCAAAATATGCCGGATGAAAGTTCAAATCTAATGGAGTCAATAGGTGATAAATATTTTGATCAGAATGATCTTTCTAAGGCGTTAAATTTTTACAATCAGTCTTTACAATTGAAAAAGGAGCTGAATGACACGAAAGGAACTTCAAATGTTTTAAATAGAATTGCATTGGTGGAATTTGATTCGGGCAGGTATGAAGCCTCAATTAAGGATTATAATGAATCGTTAATGATTTTAAGAAATCTGAAAGATAAACCTGCAATGACAGCAGTCTTAAACAATCTCGGAGGAATCTATGAAAGTACATATCGTTATGCAAATGCGATAAACTCGTATAAAGAGGCAATTGAGTTAAGCGAAAAACTAGGTGATACAGAACAAATGTCTGAAATTATGAGTTCATTAGGTGGCGTTCATTTTAAACAAGGAAATTACCAGGAAGCAATAAACACATATAGAAAAACCATAGAAATTGATTCTGAACTTGGGAAAGAGGCAGTTATTAGCAATACACTAAACAACATAGGAATTAGCTATTACAATTGGGGAAAGCTGGATGAAGCCATAGACAGTTATGAAAAATCTATGAAAATTGCGGATAAACTTGGCAACGAACAAGAAGTTTCAGTAACACTTAATAACATTGGAAATATAAATTACGATTGGAAAAAATACTCTTCAGCATTAGGATATTACGAACGCTCACTAAAAATTAAGGAAGAATTGAATTATCAAAAAGGTATTGCTTTATCCTTACACAATATAGGAAATGTGCATAAAGGCCTTGAAGAATACGAAACAGCTCTTGATTATTATGAAAGAAGTAGTAAAATAGGTAAAGAAATAAAATACAAGGAGTTAGTATCAAAAAATTATAAATCATTTTCTAATGTATATGCTCTTCAGGAACAATATGATAAAGCGCTTGAATTTTATAAACTTTACACCGATTCAAAATTTTCATTAACAGAAGCAGAAAAACGTGATCAGTTAAACGAAATGCTGGAAAGATTTGAAGTAGAGAAATCCAAAACGAAAAAAGAAATTACAAAGCTGAAAAGTGAATTGTTCAGACAAAAATTATTAGCCAAAATTGAGTCGGATCGAAATGCTAAAGAAATAAGGATAAAAGACCTGGAGATACAACAAAAAGAAGAAGAAGTTAAAAATCAAAGAACATTAACAGCTCTCTTTTCAGCCGGATTTATTATACTATTAGTTTTTGTTATTATACTTTTCAGACTAATCCGCCAAAAAACTGCAGCAAACAAACAACTGGCTGAGCAAAGAGATCAAATTAGTGAACAGAAAAAGGAAATAACAGATAGCATAAAATATGCAGAAAGAATTCAATCAGCTTTATTACCTGATTCAGATGTTTTGGAAGATATTACTGATCATTTTATTTTCTTCAGGCCTAAGGATATTGTAAGTGGTGATTTTTACTGGACAGCAAAAAAAGATAATAAAATAATAGTTGCTGCTGTTGATTGTACCGGACATGGCGTTCCCGGAGCATTTATGAGTATGCTCGGAATTTCTTATTTAAATGAAATTATAAGCAGTAAGAAAACATTGTCATCAGATGAAATTCTTAATCAATTAAGAGACCAGGTTATTAAATCCCTGCATCAAACAGATGAAAAAGAAGGTGCACGGGATGGTATGGACATGGCGTTATGTATAATTGACTATGATAAAATGGAAATTGAGTATTCAGGTGCTTATAACCCACTATATCTTGTACGAAATAAAGAACTTATTGTACATAAAGCAGATAAAATGCCTATAGGGATTCATGCACTTGTGAAACCAAAACCATTTACACTAAAAAGAATTCCAATTGAAAAAAACGATTCATTATTTGTTTTTTCAGATGGTTACATGGATCAATTTGGTGGGCGCGATGGCAGAAAGTTCATGTCAACAAGATTTAAAGAATTGCTTGTTGAGAATTCTAACATGACAATGAAAGAACAAAAGCAAATTATCGAAAGCACTTTTGAAAACTGGAAACTTGAATCAGACCAAATAGATGATGTTCTTATTATAGGGATAAAAATCTAACAAATAATTTCTATTTATGAATGACGATAGACAATCTTAAATCGTATGTGTTCACAGAGTTAACCCGTTTTATTCATACAAAAGCGAAGCGAATTGGATGAATGTGTGATGGATAGTGGGAAGCAAAGCGAGAAATCCCGATTTAGTAATACCCAAATTT
>DAOVJU010000174.1 GCA_030632095.1 Chlorobiota bacterium | reverse complement strand
AAGATTTCGCAAGCCTTGATAGCGAACTTTCTGAACCAAACACTTGACTTTAGAGACAGGGTATAATTAGTTTTTTAAGCAGCAAAATATACCACTCATCCAACATCTACTACCATCCCTATAAATTAACAATCATCCCGGGCGATAGACCCGAGATCTCTGGCTCGAAGCCAATAAGCTTTGAATGATGATCATGCCTTCTAAATTAGGAGATCCCGGCTCTCCGTTAACACTCCGGCCGGGATGAGAAGAAAGAAAGGGAAGGAATGGAGCAGAGCGAATGGATATCCCGGACCTTATGCTAGAACCACATTAGTACCAACCTTCCGTTAAATCCTTCCATTCAGGATTCATTTTTTCGATCAACTCAATTTTCCATTGTCTTTTCCACCTTTTTAGGCGCCTTTCTCTCTCAAAAGCTTCGCTGTAAGTTTCATATTCTTCAAAATAAACAAGTTTGTCCAAATTATATTTAGTTGTAAATCCTTTAACAACTTTATTCTTATGTTCTAGTATTCTTCTTTCAAGTTCATTAGACAGGCCAGTATAAAGAGTTCCATCTTTCTTATTTGTTACAAAATAGACATAGAAATTTGCCATTAATTTTTTATTATAAAAATAGAGTTTTTAATTCAACATTCAATTTCAGATATCACTTCTATCCCAAATACTACTATCATCCCGGGCGCAACGCAGTGGAGACCCGGGAACTCATGATTAATGCACTACCTTTCCAATTAGGAGATCCCGGCTCTCCGTTAACACTCCGGCCGGGATGAGAAGAAAGAAAAGGGTGAAAGAAAAAAATTAAAACCTCTTTCTAATCACCCTTAATACTTGCAACAGCAAACCTGATTTCGGTGTATGAAAATTCATCTCCTAATTCATCCTTTATAGGTTTTAAGTTCTTTGTTTCAAGATTTTGGTAAACATGTATAATTTCATCAAGTTTTTCTTGCTGAACAAAATCTTTAACATTCAGTATTCCTTCCGATACATAATGGGCCAAATGCCCTTCAATTGTTGTAACCGCAAATGAGCGCTCCTTAGCAATTTCCTGTATTGTTTTTCCATCTTTATATAAATTATAACTTACCTCTTTGGTGTTTAGCTGTTCCGCCTTTTTGGGTTTATCCGTTTTCTTTTTATTTTCTTGCTGAGTACTCTTACGGTCTTTATAAAAGCTGCTTTGGTGCAAAGTTTCTTTTGAAAACTCAATGTCTTTAATAATAGCATCCAGCATAGCTTCGCATTTATGCATTTTTTCTTGTTGACTGAAAAATAAGCGATCCAGGTCTTTCAGATCATTTTGGTATTTCTTTGTTTTTTTCAGTGAACTTATTTTGGCTAGATGGTCAGTAATATTTTCAGAAAATTTATTAAACAAAGGATCAAAATAATTAAGCGCAGCTAAAACCCGTTCATGCAGTTTTTCAATATTATTATCGTTTGTTGCTTTTGTAATGTTGTTAATTTGAAGTAAGAATTTATCAGCAGTTTCTTTTACCGGCTTAAAATCTTGCCTCAATTTAACAGCCCAGCTTTTATACAGTTGTTTTTTCGATCTTCTATCATCTTTATTATAACTTTCAATATGATAGCCAATAGAATTATAAAGCCAGTTAAAAATAAAGGAATTTGCAGCAGAATTTATAATGTAGCTTTGGGTTTCTTCATTAAGCGACTTATCCAGAAGGTCAATACCAGCTTTGTTTTTAGCAAATTCTTTTATGCTTTCATCCTGTTTAAATGCTGATTTTTTAATGGGTTCAGTCAAAACCAGGCCATCCAAAGAAGTAAGCCTGGAAAGAGCCACGTATATCTGCCCGGGAGCAAAAGCTTTCGAAACATCAATAACTGCTTTCCGGAAAGTCAATCCCTGGCTTTTATGAACCGTAATTGCCCAAGCCAGCTTAATTGGATAATGAATAAAAGTTCCGGCTATTTTTTCATCTATTTCGTTAGTTTCTTTATTGAGTGTAAATTTTTTATTCTCCCATGTATAATGCTCCACAGAAACCGGAGGGGAACCATCATTAAAACTTACTTCAATTTCTTCTTTTGATAATGCACTGATAGTTCCTATTTTTCCATTGAAGTAACGCTGTTCTCCGGAATAATCGTTTTTTACAAACATTATCTGTGCTCCTTTTTTAAGTTCCAATTGATATTCCAGCGGATACACATAATCTTTAAACTCTCCGCTTATACTTGCCTCAAAATAGTACGATTTACCAGGCAGTTTTTTAAGGGCAAGCTGGTTTATCTCATCCGCCTTCCGGTTATGTGTAGTAAGATTTATAAAACCATCTTTTTCCTCGGGCTGAAATGAAGACTTGTAATATTTATTGAGCAATTCAATTTCTTCCTCACCAATTTTATTGTCTCTTAATTTGTTTAAGACCGAAATAAAGATTTCATCTGTTTGCCGGTAAATCTTATCCAGTTCTAAATATAAAAGCTTTTGTTTTTGTAATGCAAGCGAATTAAAGAAGTGTATTTCAGGATAAAACGGGGAAAGATATTCTTTTTCCTCATATTTCACTACCGGAGGTAATTGCAGAAGGTCTCCAATAAATAAAATTTGAATTCCGCCGAAAGGAAGAGTTTTTTGCTTTCTTACATACCTTAGAATAATATCAATGGCATCAAGTATATCGGCACGAAGCATGCTAACCTCATCAATAATAAGCAATTCAAGTTCTTGCAACAGGCTTCGCTTTACTTTATTCATCTGAAAATTCTTAAGAAGAGATCTCGGAGTATTTAGTTGAATATTAATGTTTTCGTGATTTAATGCTTCGTTTGAGGGGATAAATGTTCCGAAAGGCAATTGAAACAGTGAATGTAGCGTAACTCCTCCGGCATTAATGGCAGCAACGCCTGTTGGAGCAGCCACAATTGTTTTTTTGTGAGTTAGTTGTGTTATGTTTTTAAGAAAGGTTGTTTTACCGGTTCCTGCCCTGCCGGTTAAAAACAGGTGGCAATTTGTTTGGTTTATAAATTTTGATGCAAAGAATTGGATTTTATTTTGGTTTTGAATTGTCATGGTTTGGCTATTTACTTAGTACTATTGTAATTTTAATGGGTGAAGATTAATGATACAATGCGATAATGATGTAATGTGTAAATATTAATGCAACAATATACATTAACTTATTATACGATAGATGTATTTGATATGCGATGTCTAATCGTTTCATTTATTTAAGCATTACATCATTTTAGCATTTACCTAAATTTATAACTTTAGCAATAAGTAATTTTTTATCATTTTCATAAAAATCAAGTAAAATTATATTACTCCACCGACTGATCAATAACCATATTTATAGCTCTTTGGCATGCAGGACAAAAGTAAGTAGTTCGTGTATACATAATACAGTTAGGGTATGAACGATATATCCCATACTGATGATACATTGCTCCTTCAAATGCACCAATTTTACCTGAATATTTCATATTATTTAAAACTTCTTCTTCCCATTCTTGCTGATTGCGGAAGAGCTTTTCCATATCAGCCTCTTTAGATTTAGCAGCACGCATTTCAGCTCTCTTTTTTTGTACTTCAATACTATGGTTGTCGAATTTCTCTTTTTCCCATGGTGTTGGAACAGGAGTGTCTTCTTCAATTAATTCTTTCCATTTAATTTTTTCTTTTTCAGTTTGTGAAGTAACATTTAATTCCCAGGGTTCAATAACGGTTGAGCCCATTTCATAAGCTGTGGCAGATGTATAGTATTCATCAGCCAGGTCAGCAAAATGATGCCCAAATTCGTGCACAAACAGGTATTCAGTAAATGCATTATCGCAAGCAGCAATACTATAAAGATTATAAATCCCACCACCTCCATAAATGCTGTCATTCATAAGGATAATTGTATATTCATAAGGAACAGCAGAAGCAAGATCGCGGATCTTTTTATTATCATATCCAAGCGCATAACGTTGTGAGCCAAAAGCTCCATAGCTCACAGATGTTGCCGGACGTTTGTAAATATCCTGTTGCGGATGGTTACAACCGCTGTTTGGAGCTATTACTTCAACGGCACGGATATTAAAATCGTTTTTTCTTGATTTGAAAGGCTCAACCTTAAAAAGAGATTCTATCAAATGATCAACATCTTTGCGTAATTTCTCAGCATCTTCCTTTGCATAACCCTCCGGGAGAACTACAATATCAAGTTTGTTTTCCGGATCACCATTTTCCATCGCATTGTAGATGTTAAATAATGAATTTAAATCAGCAGGATTTACATAATCGGCTTGCGGATCAATTTCATATTTCCAGACAGGAGTAAACTCATTTTTTTCATTACGTTTATTTAAAACGAGTGTCACTTTTTTAACAGGCCAGGGAAAACGAACGGATTCATGAAAAACACCCCATTTTTCTTTTGCTTCAGGTATAGTTTCCCATTCACCATAAATTGCAGAATATCCCCTGGAATAAATTATAGTATTACTTTCCGGATCAATAATTTCAAAGAAATATTTACCAAGGCGCAGCTTATCAATTAATTTAGTTTTGCTACCACCCCAAATTCCATCTGACACAATCTGGTCAAAAGAAATGTGTTCTTCATTGGCATTTCCAAGATGAAAAAAATCAAAACGCATGGTTTTGTCCTTGAAATATTTATCATAATCTTGTGCCTTTGACATTGAAAGTGTTACAAAAAGAAGCAATAGTAGAAAAAAGAGGTTTTTTGTTTTCATTGTTATATATTTTTTAAATACGTTTAATTGTTCTGTTAGAATTTTAATAATGCTTTCAAATGTAATTATTATTTACACTCCGAAAACCAACAATTTTTGAAAGAAATTAAAAAACTTTGTGTTTTTGAACATAAATCAATTGATTTTCTGGATTATTTTCCAATTATTGAATAGATTTGAGTAAGGATTTAAAGTTTACATCTATGAAACATTTTTATTTATTTTTGTTAGTTTTCACGTCTCATATAATGTTGTTTTCGCAACCATTAAGCATTTCATATTATAATAAAAACTGGGAAAAATCAACAAAAAAAGACAGGTACTATACGCGTGAAATTTATAAGAAAAACGACACATCATTTCTTGTTAAAGACTATTATTTAATTGATAGTATAGAAATGATTGGTTATTTCAAATCAACAGACCCTGAAATTCAGGATGGTTTATTTACATTCTATTATGCATCGGGAATTAAACACTATGAAGGCAATTATTGTAATGGGGCTGTTTGTGGAAAATGGATAAAATACGATGAAAGGGGAAATATAATTGATACAATTAATTACGAATATAAAACAAGAGAATGTCAGCCTTATGATACCTCGTACAATTCTTACCTTAAAAAAGATTCGCTCAATTATGTGATTGTAGACAATATGCCGAGGTTCAGATCAAAAGAATATGAGCATTTTAATGATTACGTACAGAAAAATATGTTTATTCCTCCATTAGTAAACAAATACAAAATCACCGGGAGTGTTGAAATTGAATTCACTGTTGATATGGATGGTTCGCTTTGCAATTTTAATGTAATTAATGAAAATGCAAATAAATCGATTGTAAAAGAGGCTTTGCGAATTTTATTTAACTCACCCAAATGGAAACCTGCAGTTTCTAATGAATATCCCGTTCCGGTAAAGTATATG
The DNA here is from genome assembly GCA_030632095.1 of Chlorobiota bacterium. GTDB lineage: Bacteria > Bacteroidota > Bacteroidia > Bacteroidales > B39-G9 > JAADFW01. The sequence goes on along the minus strand of DAOVJU010000174.1, from coordinate 1,391 downwards.
ATGCCGATGAAGATTGAATAGATCAGACTATTAAAACATCAGATAATATTTTACGTTTAAACCTGCACAAATAGCGCAAACATCTGCTTCTGCAATTTCTCAACCTCGCGGGTTTTTTAGGTATTTTCACTGTTTTTAAAACTGCAAATTATTACTTTCATACTATAGTTTAGTATAAGATTTTATCACTTACTTTACAGGTAAAACAAGAAGTATAATTACTATTTTATGGTTATAGCAGTAAACACACGGTTGCTAATTAAAAATAAACTTGAAGGGATAGGATGGTTTTCGCTTGAAACTTTGAAACGAATTACTACCCTGCATCCGGAACATGACTTTATATTTATTTTCGACAGGCCTTATTCAAAAGAATTTATTTTTTCATCTAATATCAAGCCGGTTATCCTTTTCCCTCCTACACGACACCCGCTGTTATGGTATATATGGTTTGAATTAAGATTGCCACGCTTACTAAGAAAGCTAAAAGCTGACTTGTTCTTTTCACCTGACGGGTTTATCCCGTTGAATTCAAAGATTAAAACTATCACCACAATTCATGATATTAATTTTGCCCATCGCCCGAAAGATTTACCGGTATTTACAAGGTGGTATTATAATTATTATTTTTTACGCATTGCCAAAAAAGCTGATAGAATAATTACAGTTTCTCAATATTCGAAGAATGATATTGCTAATACTTATTCTGTCTCTACCGAAAAAATTGATGTTGTTTACAATGGTTCTAATAATATATATTCTCCTGTAAAAGAAACAGAAAAAACGAAAATTAAAAAGCAATTAACAAGTGGTAATGAATATTTTCTTTTTGTTGGGGCCCTCAATCCACGAAAAAATATAAATGGCTTATTAAAGGCTTTTGATTTATTTAAAAAAGAAACGAAACTTGAACATAAATTAGTTATTGTTGGAGAAAAAATGTTCAGGAATAAAAAGGTTTCAAAAGCACTTTCATCCATGAAATATTCTTCAGATGTTATTTTTTCAGGAAGATTGTCTCCTGTGCAGCTAAAAAGTATCATGGCAAGCGCGCAAGCATTAACTTTTGTTCCGTTTTTTGAAGGTTTCGGAATACCTCTTTTAGAAGCCATGTATTGTGAAATACCATTGCTGGCATCTAATGTTACCTCTTTGCCTGAAGTGGCAGGTGATGCAGCCATTTACGCCAACCCGTTTTCTACAGAATCAATAGCTAACGGGATGGTGAAAATTGCATTAAATGAAAACTTGAGAAAAGAACTAATTGAAAAAGGGAAAAAACAAAGAGAACAGTTTTCATGGGACAAAACAGCCAAAAGGGTTTGGAAGAGTCTTGAGCAATGCTTTTTAGAAGACAAAAGACAGATTCAGTAGTAACTTCTCAATAAGTT
>DAOVJU010000283.1 GCA_030632095.1 Chlorobiota bacterium | reverse complement strand
CCATTTGGTCGATATTCGACCTCCAACAACTAAATGTAATTATAATTATTTCTTATGGTTGCTTTATTGCCATTGTGATAAAACAAATCCTGGCGAACAATTATGAGGCATTATCCTTTTCATGGTATGGCATTCTTTTAATTATTCTCATGAATTTTTGGATTAGCCTTTTTGTATTCGCATGGACTTCGGGTAACATTGAATTAGTTTTTAAATCATTAACACATAACTTTTATGAATTCAACGGATTTTAATTTAGAAAGGGAGCTTAATACTTTAGGGATATTCCCTGATGATTTATTAGATAAGCTAAACAAATTCAACATCTATACTATTGGTCAATTACTTGGCGCAACCAAAGGTTTAACCAATATCAAAGGATTATTAGATACTAAGGAAGAGCTTGAATTACTTCAAGAACTCGTTGCAATAATTCCAGATGAAATTCAATCTGAATATGAAAATTTCGCTTTCCGGCATTCTACCGGTTTAATCATTCCAAACACTGACAAAAATGAAAAAGAAAATGAATAGCACTTTTTCAGAAAGCGATTCTGTTTACAGCCTGCTTTCTGAAATGCTTGGTTATAAAGGAAAAAAGGCCACGAAAATATTAAAGTCTTTTAGGATAGAAACCATAGAACAACTAATTGGAGCTTTTCGCCCTTTTATTCCTGTTCTTTCAAAAGCAGAACATAAGGCAAAAGAGATAGTTTGTTCTTTTGAAACCATCAGACGCCATAAAGAACCGAAAAATATAGTTCTGCGAATTCAAAAAACATTGCAAATAACCCATAAGGAAGCAAGTTGTGTTTTGGCTTCTTTTGATTCAGTTAAGCAAACTACACAGACCTATCACTTTAATTTTGGTTGGGGTTTTGGAGGTAATAAAAGGTCTGTTAGATTGGGGTCAGATTATTTTTGGAGAAACCTGCCAAAAGTAAAATGTAAAAATGGCGTTTATGTGATCCCTTCCTATAATGAGATGGGACAGGTTTTCGACCAGGGAAACCGGGGCACCTGTGTAGCTAATGCAGTTAGCTCGTTGCTTGATTATAAAGGAAATATCAAAAGTTCACGGCAGTTTCTTTATCATCAGTGTAAAATGATTGATGGAATTAAAGATAGCGAAGGTACATATATCGAAACACCCATTATATTAGTGACAACCAGGAAGCATACCGACCATGGTTGTGTAATGGAAAACACCTGGCCTTATAATCCATTGGAAAGTGGAACAACACATCAGGGGCCACCTCCTGAAAAGGCATTTAACTGTAGCCGCGTAATTTCATCAGGTAGTGCTGTGTATCCCAGAAAAGGCAAAATTGTAAGCGATATTAAATATCTGTTGAATTTTAAAGAAAATGGAAAAACGGCTCCTGTTGTCATAGCTGTTCCGTTATACGAATCCTTTTTTAGTAAATCAACCACCAGAACGGGATGGGTTACTATGCCACTTCCGGGTGAGTCTGTTGTGGGATATCATGCTATGATTATTACAGGATATGATGATGACCGTAAATTGTTTTTGGTTCGTAACTCATGGAGTACATCCTGGGCATCTGAAAATGATCAGGGTTATTCTGGCCATGCATGGATACCTTATGAGTACATAAAGCAATATAGTTATGATGCTGTAACAATTCCAGAAGTTAGCGTACAGCTAATGAATGTTTCACCTGAAAATAGATTATACAACAACGTTAAAGGCATTCGTAAAACAAGAAAAAGAGCAGCAAGTGCCGGAAGAAAAAAGGCTCGACATCGTAAAACTGCATACAGCAGAACTTCATTTTCATCCTGGATTGTAAGAATTGCAGTTATCCTATTGCTTTGGAATGCTTATGAAATACCTATTAAAAGTTTTCTTAATAATGCCTACAAAAACATTGATGAGGTAGTTGGGATTGATAGGTTACGCAATAAGTTTACTGAGAAAATTAACTTCTATTTAAAATAATAATCATGAAAACGCTTTTGTATCATTTGTCAAAAACATCAAAACAATTAGTGTGTTACTGTAATTCATTCACACAGCGGGAACAAAGAGCTCTCGGCCTTTTTGTGTTAATAACAGCAACATTTGCATTCCTTTCAGGTTACTATGCATTAACTGCAATTTTCGGTGAATGGGATGTATTAAGGAATGAGTATTACCTGACATTGAAGCAAAAAGTAATTACTGTTTTTATAGCAACTCTTTATGCAATTACGATTGGTGCCATTGACCGTGAAATTGTAGCTGCTCCAAATAAATGGGCAGCTTTACTTCGGATACCAATGGCTATCATTATTGGGATGATTATTGCCATTCCGTTAGAAATAAGAATTCTTGATAATAAGATCAATCAGAAGATCATCGAAAATCACCATCAGAAAATGATACCATTCAAGCAGCAAAAGGATGCATTCATTGATGTAATAAATCAGGAAATTCTCGATATTGAAACTAAAATCGATTATTATTCTATCAAGAAAGATGAAGCGTTGCAGAGAATCAAAGGCGAAGACCTTGGATTAAAAGGTGATCAAATGTCAGGTTTAACGGGTAAAGGCCAGTACTACAAATATGCTTTAAGAGAAAAACAAAACTGCGAAAGTGAGATTTATAAACTTGAGATAAGGCTACAAGAGAAAAAGGAATACCGTAAACAGCGTTTGCAGGAACTCGAAAAAGATTTTAATCTCTATAAAACCGATGCGACTCATGGACTTTGGGAAAAATATCTGGTAATGCATCAAATCATTGATGATGATAAAACTGGAATGGCAAAGCTAATGTCATATGGACTTTCACTTTTATTTATTCTTCTGGAGTTAATACCTTCGCTAGTAAAACTTTTAAACAGGGAAAATGAATATAACAAGCTTCTAATTTACCTTGATAAGCAAGCTGATAACAAACTACAAAATGCTATTGAAAATTATGAATTCAACGGCGATTCAGAGGATTTCATTCGAATCCCGGAAATTCGGTTTGAAATGTAAGCGGATTAGAAAGTAAGATAAGTTGAAGAAAAAATCAGTTACACGAACCAAATCAAAGAAACTCAAATTGCGCAAAACATAGCACTGAAGCACTTCGCACAAGTTTTATTGCTGGCATCATCTTGCTGTATTATTCAAATGAATTATCGAACAATTTTTCTATATTGAAATAATGCATAGTTCCAAAAGGATTATTATCATAAATAAAACCTAATTAATTGACCACTTTTAACAGAAGAAGACATTTCAGTAAAAATCAATAAAAATGTTGATTTTGAAATTGATTTTGTTTCACTTTTTTTAATTAGTGAAACAATATAACTACATACAAGTAATTCGTAGTCAGTAATTTATAATTATTTAATGTGTAAAATGAAATAGTTTTATTTCAATTTTATTCTCATTTATTTGTAAATGAAACAAATGCATGTATTTTATAATCACAAAAAAACTGAAAAGTGATTCATTTATTATTTCATATTTCTAAATGAAAATCTTTCACGTTCAATCAAACGACAGTTATTTTCAAATATTATATAATAATGAATTAAAAAAAAATTACCATTTTAGATACTTATTATTTTCTGCTATATTGTTTGCTGAGTTCTTCCAATGCATCTCCAACGTAAGGAACACCTTTGAGCAATTTCGGTAATATTCTTTTAATCCTACTTTCTTTTGCATCAATCTTACAGTTTCCGATTGCCCAAAAATGATTTTCCTGAACGAATTCGAAAATTCTTATAGGATCAATTTCTTCATTATTGCTTATTTTCTTTTCGAAATCTTGGATAGTATTTACAATCTTTTCAGGATTTCCAAGTTGTGCGCAGGTTAATCTTATGGATTTTATACTTTGAGTAACAGTGGATTCTTCTTTTACAATATTTCCTAAAAAAAACATTCCACCCCAAAACCCTAATTGATAAAGAAGTTTACCATTTTCATTAAATCCTTTCTGAATAACTTCTGGAATATCATTAGTCAAGCATTGTACAACTTCTTCATTGTTCTTGTTTTCAATTAAGACCCCTTCTGTTATTGATCGGTTAATACCTAGATTTTCCCATGACTCAATTGCTTTTTTTCGATATTCTTCGTGACCTATTGCTTCTTTTTTAAGAACAACTGATAAGATCGTAAATAAGCCTGTATTATAACAATCACTACTGAAAGATTTCATAATTAATGTGGAATTATATTATTATAATAAATGTAAGTATAATAGAAGTTATAATCAATTGTTTTTTTACTTTATTTATATAATAATTTATCATTTTTGATTTTTCAATGCTTTGAAAAACTACATTTTTTTAAATGAATATTTATCCTATTAATTAGTTTTTACAAACGATCAGTTGAGAGTTCGTTTAAACGTGGGATTATTTTTTTCCTATTACAATTTTATTCATCAACGACTTTCATTCAAAAATAAGTTTGTATTTGTAGTTTGTTATATCTAATTTCGGTTTATAGCATTTATTACATTAATACGAACTAATATTTATGATTTTTGGATATGCAAGGGTATCAACTAAAGATCAATCATTAAACCGGCAAGTTGATTCTCTAAAAGAATTTAGCTGTGAGGAAATATTTAAAGAAAAAATATCTGGAAGAAGAATAGTTAAACCGGAATTTGATTTACTCCTTTCAAAATTAAGAAAGGGTGATTTACTAATTGTTGATAGTTTGGACAGATTAGGCAGAACATCAAAAGAATTAATCAATCTTTTACATCATTTTAAGGAAACCGGAATACAGCTTAAAAGCCTCAAAGAGGGAATTTTTGATACTACTACTCCTATGGGCAGTGCTATTTTTGAAATAATCGCAATCTTAAAAGCTATGGAAGTTGAAGTTCTTAGGGAAAGAACTTTAGATGGATTAAAGGCAGCCAGGGCAAGAGGAAAAAAGGGTGGCAGAAAAAAAGGATCTCATAATAAAAAAAGAGCCTCGGCAGCGGCAGCATTATATAAACAAGAATATTCCATATCAGATATTCTTGAAATTACTGGAATTAGAAGTAAATCAACGCTATATGAATATTTGAGGAAAGAAGGAGTTTTTAAATAAATTCAATTCTAAAAAAGAGGATTATAAAATATATAATTCGAATAACAGTAAATCTTGAAAATGAAGAATAATAAGAACACTACTGATGATGAAAACGGATGTTTAACAATTGGAAAGCATAAAGTCTGGAAATTTGTTCATCATGAAGATTATACATACACAACTTATCTTTTAAAGAACCGTGAATGTAACTTCAATAGGTTCAGTATTTCTAATAATGGAACTATCACAGTAAATGGTTCATTTGAAAATGGCTATG
>DAOVJU010000412.1 GCA_030632095.1 Chlorobiota bacterium | reverse complement strand
TAGCAATCGCTACAAAATTCAGAAAAAAAAACGAAAAATCCAATATTTTTTCGCACTACACATTTTAAGATTCCGGAACAATAACCCCCATTCTATGCGGGTTGTAGAGCGGAGAAGAACGGTTAAGTGTCAAACTCAGGAATACCCAGCGTATAATCCTTGTTCAGATTTTTATAGGAATGTAACATTATATCATCATCTAATGTTTGAATAAAATTGATTTTATTATTAGTTTGTCTATAATAAAACTCAGTTGACAGGTAAGAGGATTTAAAATGATAAAAATAGCTTAATTCGTAAGAATCAATATATTCAGGTTTAAGATACGGATTGCCTTTATGGATGTTATACGAATCTTTGTAAATTGGAAAAGGGTTCAGGTATGTTCCCCATAAACGAAACACACGCCTGCTATAACTGGCCTGAAACTGATGTGTGCCGGAAGGCTTGTATAGCAAATGAAATGTTGGGAAAAAATCAAAACGGTCAATCTTATGCTCTTCATTTATTGAAACCTGTTTAGTAAGCCTGTTAAAGTATTCTATTCGTAAACCAAGCTTATATTCAATCTTTTCATGTTTATTAGTAATTGTACTATAAATTGAATTAATATTTTTCGTGTAAATGAAAATATTACTTTGCAAAGTATCATCAAGCCATTTGTTAAAATTATTTGAATATTCATTAGCATTATACCGGCTGCTATCATTGACGAAGCGAATTTGGCACCCAGTTTCTAACATACCTTTTTCTCCGACAGGCCTTGAATAATCAGTTTTGAACCTGAATGTTTTATGGTTTATACTTTTAGTTGAACGTTGTTTAACGGGATATAAATCAATTACATTCCAGGCTGAATTTGTAGTACTAATATTCAGGTTATTTATCTCTTTACCATCAAAAATTGATAAATAGGAGTTTGCAGTTAATTTGTGGTCATCACTGTCAAATTTATGATCATAATTGAAATTCAATATATAATAGTCACCGGAATAATCTTCCAGTTTATTGTGTATTGAATATTTATTATAAGTATAAGGTATTTCATATTCGTTGAATTTTGAAATTATTTCAAAATTATATCCTCTTTTATCATATTTTCCTGAAATTCCGATCGTGATCTTTTTATTAATATAATAATCAATACCTGTTTTGAATTTTTTATTTTCATGATACTGATCAGTTTTTAAATTATTTTCAGTTATTAAAACAGTATCTCTAAAATATAACTCTCTGTTTTCTATACCTGTATGTATATAATGCTTATTGTAGAAACCAAAACTACCAAAAATCTTAAATTTATTGGTTTTGTAATTCAAGAGAATATCTCCGCTGTATTGTTGCCGGGTAGCAGCAGAAGCGCTGATCAAACCATTAATGCCTGTTTTTTTTTGCTTTTTTGTGATTATATTAATTAATCCTCCTATTCCGTCAGGATCATATTTAGCCGATGGGTTCGTGATAATTTCTATTTGCTTAATAATACCTGCGGGAATTAATTTAAGTTCTTTCGAAGGATTCATTACCGTTGGCGCGCCGTCAATAAGCAAAGTAAAACTGCTACTACCCCGTAATTTAACATTTCCCTCAATATCTGTTTGAATAGATGGTGTGTTTTCTAAAATATCTACTGCTGTCCCTCCAATATAATTTAAATCATTGTTAACATTAATTACTTTTTTTTCAATTTGGTATTCAATAGTTTTCCTGTCTTCAGAAATTATAACTTCATCCAGGTTTTGTGTAGCAGATTCAAGTTTAATTGTATCTAACCGGAAATTCGCCGCTGATGAATTAATGTTAATATCCGATACTATTACTTTATAAAATCCCAGGAATTTACAATTCAGGAAATACAAACCATATGGCACTTCTTTTATTGTAAACTTACCGGTTGAATTGGTAATAGTTCCGGCAACAAATGAAGAATCTTTTTTATCAAATAAAATTACAGTAGCATAATCAACAGCCGTATTATTTGTTTTTTCCACTACTACTCCTGATATTGTCCCTTTCCCCTGTTTGTTTATATTTTGTGAAATAACCTGATCACAGGAAAATAGTGCAAATAAACATAATACGTGTAGAAATAAAATGAATTTTGCATTCATTTTTCAATATTAATAATTCAAATTAGCCGGTAGCATTTTCTCAATAAACTCAATAGATTTATTTTTCCTGCTTGCATAATCTTCAACCTGATCTTTGCTTATTTTTCCCACATTGAAATATTTTGCCTGTGGATGAGCAAAATAAAGGCCACTAACAGATGCTGCCGGGTCCATTGCGAAATGCTCTGTCAAACTAATTCCAGTATTGTTTGCGACATCTAACAATTCAAAGATCAATTCTTTTTCAGAATGTTCAGGACATGCAGGATAACCAGTTGCCGGCCGAATTCCGATGTATTTTCCTTTAATAAGTTCGTTGTTTGTCAGGTTTTCACCAGGTACATAACCCCAATACTCTTTTCTGACTTTTTCATGCATTAGTTCTGCAAAAGCTTCTGCCAAACGATCTGCTACTGCTTTTAAAAGAATGCTGTTATAATCGTCGTTGTTTTTTTCAAACTCAAGTAATTGCTTTTCAATACCAATACCTGTAGTAACAGCAAAAGCGCATATATAATCTTTTATTCCGGAATCTACCGGTGCAATATAATCAGATAAACATAAATTTGGCAGATCATTTTTTTCATCTTGTTGCCTTAGTTGATGTAAAACAATTAATTCTTCTTTCCTGGAATCATCTTTATAAAGTATTATATCATCCTTTTTTGAATTTGCATGGAACAAACCAATAACTGCATTTGCTGTTAAAATATTCTTATTAATTATTTGTTGAAGCATTTTTTGTGCATCATCAAATAATTTTTTCGCTTCATTCCCTTTTCCCGGATGCGAAAGTATTTCCGGGTATTTACCCTTCATTTCCCAGGCATGAAAAAAGAATGTCCAGTTGATATAAGGGATAATTTTTTCTACAGGAAAGTCCTTAAAAACATGAATACCTAATTTATTAGGCCTAAAAATATCTGCGTTTTCCCAATTAATATTAAACTTATTATTTCGCGCTTTTTCAATCGAAATGTATTTATTTCCCCGTTCTTTATCCTTTCGTGCATTTCTCATTTTTTCATATTCGGTTTTGGTTTCAAGTATATACTTCTGCTTTTCCTGAGAAAACAGGTTCCTTAAAACCCGAACACTTTTTGATGCATCCTGCACATGAATAACAGAATTTGAATATTCAGAATCAATTTTAACTGCAGTATGAATTTTAGAAGTAGTAGCGCCACCTATTATAAGAGGAACTTTAAAATGGTTTTGTTCCATTTTTGAAGCAATCTTAACCATTTCTTCAAGCGAGGGTGTAATTAATCCGCTAAGCCCAATTACATCAACATTCTCTTTCATTGCTTCTTCAAGTATTTTTTCTCCCGGAACCATTACACCCAGGTCAACTACTTCATAGTTGTTACATGATAAAACCACACTTACAATATTTTTTCCAATATCATGTACATCTCCTTTCACTGTGGCTAACAGTACTTTACCTGCTGAAGATGATTTGCCCTGATTTTCTTCTTTAATAAATGGCTGCAAAACATCAACCGCTTTTTTCATCACACGGGCACTCTTTACAACCTGGGGCAAAAACATTTTACCATCACCAAATAAATCTCCAACCATATTCATAGCATCCATTAAAGGGCCTTCAATAATTGATAAAGCTGTTGGAAATTTTTCTCGCGCTTCTAAAACATCGCTTTCAATGTAATCAGCTATTCCTTTAAGCATCGAATGCTTCAACCGATTTTCAACATTATCTTCACGCCATTGATCTTTCTTTACATTGGTTGCTTGTTCTGATTTTACATTTTGTGCAAACTCAATTAATTCTTCGGTTGCTTCTTTCCTTCTATTTAAACCTGAATCACAACATTTCATATGTAAATTAATAATACTATAATAACTTGAATCTAAATATCTAAACAAATCAGCTCTTAAAGGTGGACGGCCAGCAAAGTTATAATCATTTTCAGCAAATGGCTCAACCTTTCGAATGAATTTAAATTCTTCAGTTTTATATATTATT
>DAOVJU010000289.1 GCA_030632095.1 Chlorobiota bacterium | reverse complement strand
TTCTTTCTCGTTAAATATTATTTGATAAATATCGTAACTTCCAAAACTATCCGGAAAAATTGCTGCTTTATATGCATAACGACCATCTTTATTATAGGAAATTGTTTTATCGTCGTAAACAGAATTTATAGGGTAACCAACATTTGCAGGCTTATTCCACCGCTTTGTTTTTTTATTTTTTTCGATTGTAAACAAATCGTAGCCACCCATTGAGTTATGACCTTTTGAAGCAAAATACAAAGTGTTGCCATTATTTGCTAAATAAGGGTAATCTTCATCATACCTGGTGTTAATTTCATCACCCAAATTCTGCGGTTCACCCCAGCTACCATCAGGTAATTTATAAGACAAGTAAATATCTAAACCACCATATCCGCCTGATCTGTCACTAGCAAAGAAAAGAGTATCACCATTATACGACATTGTAGCGCCAGATTCAATTGATTTGGAATTGATATTATCACCAATTGTTTCCAGTCCTTTAAACCGCTTTCTATCAATAGTAGTTACATACAAGTCATCGAATACTTCAAATCTTCTTAATTGAATAAATATTGATTTATTATTGCTTGCAATGCCTGTTAAAATTTCGTCATCCATTGTATTTATTGAACTACCTATTGATTTACATCTTTTCCATGATATACCATCAAAAAAACTATAATAGATATTGTTTACATTTGTTTTAAATGTAGAATTATATTTACGATCGGTTGTAAATATTATTATATTTTCGTCACTATTAAAATAGGGATTATAATCTGATTGAGCACTATTAACATAATTACCTAAATTCTTAAAAGTAACGTTTTGAGGTTTCCTTATTAATTGCTTTGCATTATTAGCATACTTTATATAATCATTAATAAGTTCAATAAAATCTTTACTTTTCTTTTCTTCCACCATAAATTTATTCAATATTTCAATACATTTATTAAATTGAAAACTATAGAAATAAGCTAATCCCAAATCGAACAATAAGTCAGATTTCTCATATCCGTTTTCATATGCTTTAATCAAACAGGGAAGTGCCTGGCTTCTGTCAACATCAAGGTTTAAATAACAGATTCCAATTCTGTAAGAAAATTCTATATTCGTGGTATCATTTTCATATAATTTCAAATACTGTTTTAATGCCAAATTGAAGTAATAACCCTTATAATTTGCATTTGCATCTTTTTCAAGAGTTTGTGTTTTCCCAAAGAAAAATATACAAAGAAATAGATGAATTAAAATCAGCCTCTTAAAATCAAATACCATTCAAAATAAATATCCGGATTATCGTTTTATGTAGAATTCCTTAAAAATTATATCTTCTTCTTTACCAGTTATCGTGATCATTTCCTCATTTTTAATTTGACCATCGGCACCTTCAACAACCAATTTATATTCTCCTGGTGGTAAAGTTGCAAAAAAAATCCCGCCTTCAGGATCAACTCTAAATTTTGCATATATATTATCAAATTTATCAAGAAAAGTAATACCAACTTTCATAATATCCCCGGAATACGGAATATTATCAGTTGGTGTACCAATATAAATTGTACCTGCAATAATACTTGTAGTTCCTTCATCATCAATGGTGATTTTATAGATATCAAGTCCGCCAAAACCTTCTTTTCTGTTTGCTGCAAGATATCCATAGCTTTTATCCCTATTAAAGGAAATCGTAGTATTATCATCCGGGGTATTAATTGGAAATCCTAAACTTCTTGGCCTTTGCCAACCTTGAGTTTCAATACTAAATGGAGATTCAAACAGATCATAACCTCCAATTCCCTGAAATCCTTTCGATGCAAAATACAAGATTTTTTCATCAACACTCAGTGACGGATAATTTTCGTCATACTCAGTATTTATTACATTTCCCAGGTTCTCCGGTTTACTCCAGCTTCCATCAGATTGCTTTTTTGTTACATACAAATCCATTCCACCAAATCCTCCATGCCGGTCACTTGCAAAATAAACTGTTTTACCGTCTACAGTAATGCAAGCTCCATCTTCAATGTTTTCTGTGTTAATTACTTTTGATAATTCATCGTAAACATAAATATAGCTTTTACCTTTTTTCTTTGCTACACGAATATCTTTATCTGAGTTATACCCATCTAAATGAAGCAGTATATGTTCACCATCAAACGATAATCCAACAGTTTCAGCTTGATCTTCCAGATTATTTGTTGTTAATTCATAAGGTAATGACCATAAATCCCTTTTTAATTCTGCTATATATCCACCACGATAGTACTCTTCGTATTCCTTAACATATTTTCTATCTGAAGTAAAAATCATTATTGTACCTTCATCATTAATAAAAGGATTATAATCATCGTTAGGTGAATTTATTGTAGAATCCAGAAGCTCAAAAGTTACACCTGCAGGCTGGTTCATAATCTCAAGCGCATAATACGACATTTCAATCAGTCTGTTGACCTCCTTTAAAATGTTTTCATCCTTACCAATTATTTTATACTCGTAAAATACCTCAACTGCCTCGGTAAAAAGATAATTATACATGTATACGCGGCCTAAATAATACAGCGCTTCTTCGGGAAAATTATTGAAACTAGTTACATATTCAAGATATGGTATAGCTGCAGCTTTGTCTTGATTAGATTCTGTATAGCAAATTCCTAAACGATAATTATAATTCAAATTGTTTTCGTCGTATAGTACTAGCTTCTCATAATTTATGAGTGCAAAATTATAATCTTTATTACGAAAACTATTTTCAGCCCATTTTTTTATCAGATCAATATTATATTCAACTTGTGAATGAACATTTATGCAATTAAAAAATAATAAAACAGAGGTAAGTAATAGAATTAATATCGCGTTTAAAGCTTTTTTATAAAACATTCTAAATTACTTTTTAAAATTTATGGCTATTAAAAAGTAGCTGATTTTCATTTTTTTTGATATATTTTAATAGCAAAATACTAAGATAAATAAAAATAGTAAATTACTTTGATTAAAATAACTGCATGTTATCCGCTTATCATCATTGGCATTAATAACATAAGTATATTTTCACCTTCATTCTCACTTTCAGCAGGTAATATAATGCCTGCTCTTGTTGGATCAGAAAGTTCTATTAAAACATCACCTGATGAAAGATTTGAAAGTATCTCAAGTAAAAATACTGATTTAAATCCTATTTGCATTTCATCGCCTTCATATTGACAATTTAACCGTTCATAAGCCGAGATTGAAAAATCAATATCTTGAGCTGAAATTGTAAGTTGATTTCCGGAAACATTCAGCTTAACTAAATTACTCGCCTGATTAGAGAAAAAAGAAACTCTTTTAATTGTATTATAAAGTTCAACTCTATCAATGGTCAATTTATTTGGATTATTTGTCGGAATAACCGAATTGTAGCTTGGGTATTTTCCTTCAACTAATCTGCATATCATTTTATAATCAGAAAATGTGAACATAGCATTCTGATTATCGAATTCAATATTTACAATACTTTCATCCCTGGATAATATATTTTTTAGTAAAGCTGTCGGTTTATGCGGCAATATAAAAGAAGCTTCTTCTTCATTTTTGATATCGGTTCGCCTGTACCTGACAAGCTTATGTGCATCGGAGGCAACAAATGTTAAATTGTCTGGTAACAATTCAATAAAAACCCCATTCATAACAGGACGAAGTTCGTCATCAGCTGTAGCAAAAATAGTTTTTGATACTCCATGATATAATACATCTGAAGTAAGCTTAAAGGAAATGGTTTTATCATCATTAAGTTGTGGAAGAACAGGAAAATCTTCACTATTCTGACCAACTACACTAAATTTACCATTTTGCGAAAGAACCTCCACTGCAAATGTCTCAAGATTCATGTTAAAGGTAAGTGGTTGTTCAGGGAATTCTTTTAAAGCATCGGTTAATCGTCTTGCTTCAACTGCAATACTTCCATCTCCTGTAACATTTTCAAGGGTCATTTTAGTTATTAATGTAGTTTCAAGATCAGAAGCAGTAATTGTTAATTTGTTTCCTGCCATTGAAAACAAGAAATTATTGAGTATAGGTAATGTTGTTTTTGAACTAATTACTTTACTTACAGCTTGTAAATGGCTCAACAGTTCAGTACTTGATACGATAAAGTTCATATATTTATATATTTTCCCGATTAATAAGCTTTTATAGCTATTAATTGATGGTTAATCTAAATTATATTATTAAAAGAATTATAAAAATACTTTTACTTCTTTAAAAAACAACCAAAGTTAAAAATATTAAGAATAATAATTGTTATATACAAAGATATAAATCTTATGCAATATTCATTTAGTAATTTTTGGTTGAAAATAACTCAAATTTTTAAATAAAGGGTGAAATACATAATATTGAATGAGTAGCAACTCATCATCATCACCTGTAATAGCATATTCATGATCCGGATCATACTTAAGTAATTCACCTTTACTATCAAGCAATCCGTCATTAGGCCTGTAAAATGTCTTGAGTTTCTTTATATCTCCATTTCTCTCTTCTAAGCTTATCATGTAATGTGGTGAAGCAGCCAATATAGAATCCTTTTTTTTCTCATCTATATATTTCACAAATGAATCGAAACTTATTCTTTTAAAAGCTGCTATGTATTGTTTAACTTTTATGGTATCAAATATCCGGATTGAAATTGATTGATCCAGTGATTCCAGTTTGAATTTATTATTTCCTAAATTGAATACCTTAAAAGATTCATCAATATTAGCAGGTTGTTCAACTGTAACAGATGCTATTTGATTAAAACCATACCTGAACAATGTACGGTCACGCCATTGGTTTTCATCAATAAAATACCTGGGTGTAAGATAGCCTCTAAATCCTTTTATATGTAAAATAAATGGATGAGAAGAGTTTTTAAGAAGCATGTACGTTCCATATTGATCTTTTGTAGGCCCGCCCACATAATATGTTTTCGTGAGTTCACCTTTTTGATATATCTCAACTTTAACTGATTTCACAGCTAAATTACCTACTACAGTTTCAAACATAGATTTTGCCACAGGTGCTTTAATATCTATTCTATTCAAAGTCTTAAGCAAAAGGTTTATGGCATCATTACGTGCGAAATATTTTTTATTAACCATCCAAACAGCATTTGTCCTTTCAAGCAATACCTGCTGGTTTTCTTTATTCACCATGAAAATCCTGTCAACTGTTGATGTATCTTCTATAGCAAAATCTTTTAGTTCTTTAGGGATTGTGCCTCTTTTATTTGTTATAAACAAATATGCTGCAAAAGCTATGAGGATAATTATTAGTAATATATTAATTC
>DAOVJU010000243.1 GCA_030632095.1 Chlorobiota bacterium | reverse complement strand
GGCAAATGAATCATTCGCCAGGAGTTACCGTCATATTCAAGAATCCCGTCACTATTCCCGATATAAATTATACCCCTCTTATCCTGGACAACAGCCCAGTTCTGAGGTGCTGAATTGAAGTCTTCTTCTGAAAAATTCTGAATAAATAATTTCCCGTTTTCATTAAATGGTTGAGAAAATATAACTTTCATTGTTACAAATGAGAGCAAAAAGATGTAAACTGCTTTCTTCATATTATTAAAACAACAATTATAGTCTTATCAAATTTATGAAATAAAACTTAATCAAAATAATAAAGTTTCAAGTCTATTGTTTATTCATCTCCTTTTACAATTCACTACAATTATTCAACAATTCATTACATTTTAGTTTTTCTGCTTTTAATTTCTTACGAACATTGTATCGTCAAGTAAACTTAAAAACGATAAAACTTAAAACCTTTTTACTTTTAACTAATTTAAAACTTAATACAATGAAACATTTAATATACTTAGTATTAGCAACACTTATTGCCCCTACTTTCAACATAAAAGCAGCAACCAGGATATTAAACGAACCTCAAAGCTGGGAAAAAAGAGAGCATTATTACAAATCAAAAGATTCATTCGGAACATTTGATATTGTTTACAAAGGAAAATTTGTAATTGCAGAAAACGATAAAGATATTAAGAGTATTTCTCCTGATGGGTACCTGAAAATTACCAAATCTTCATTTGGAAACAAAAGATCTCTTGAAATTCTAAGTAATAGCAATGGTGACATTACCAAAAACTATTACGAAGGAAAAAACAAACTTGATTTTGAACCGGATGGTAAAGAATGGTTTGAAGAAGTTTTGTCTGAAGTTGTCAGAAAAACAGGCATTGGTGCAGAAGAAAGAATATCCCGTATTTATAAAAACGGTGGAATTGATGAATTTCTTAATGAACTGGAAAGTGTTTCTGAATATAGCTTCTCATCAAGTACAATGGTTATATTTATTTATTACGAGAAATATCAAATACATGGTGCAAATGTTAAAAACCTTTATTTAAAAACCTTGTTAGATAACAATGAATTAAAAAAAGAGGAGCTTGTACCATTATTGAGAGCAATTTCTGATGTGAGGTCAAATAGTACAAGAGGGGTTCTTTTAAGACATATTATTAATAATTACGCCCTGGATGAATACTTAATGGAAAAACTGTTAGAGGTAACATCAGAGGTAGGCTACAATACCGAAAGAGGAAATACGCTACGGGCTTTTCAAAAGAAATATAAGATTACCAGCGATAATTATAAGGAATATTTTGATGTGATAAGAAGTATGAGTATAAATTCTGAAAAGGGTAATGTGCTCAAACCACTTTTAGAAACACAGGAGTTGGAACCTAAAGTTTTAGAAGAACTATTGGAGTCAGTTGAAGAATTTTCATCAAATAGTGAAAAAGCTGCAGTTTTAAGAAAAGCCGCTACACATATGCAACATGATGATGATGTTCTGGACGCTTATAAAAGTGCTGTTTATTCTCTTAGTTCAAGTTATTATCTATTAAAAGACGAGCTTCTTTTAATGATAGCTACCGAAACTAAGTCAACTGCTAAAAGTAAAAATGGAATTATGAGCATTTTTGAGCATGCATTACAAGAAGATGCAAATACCCCAAAAACCACAGCATTACGAAAAATACACAGTTCTTTAACTAATGA
Organism: Chlorobiota bacterium; assembly: GCA_030632095.1. Classification (GTDB taxonomy): domain Bacteria; phylum Bacteroidota; class Bacteroidia; order Bacteroidales; family B39-G9; genus JAADFW01. Next base: position 4,171 of record DAOVJU010000243.1, on the reverse strand, counting down.
GAAGGATTTAATTGAAAAATATTTTGATGTAATAAATAGCATTGAAAGAGAAATGTTGCGTTATAACGTATTACTTGATATGTTAGACGTACATCAGTTAGATAAACATGGTTTATTAATATTACTTGATATAACTGAAGAACTTGCAGATGATGATTATGAACACGCGGCAACAGCAATTCTACGAAAACTTGTTGGTTTCACAGCAAAAGACCAGGAGAAATATTTCAGTTTAATTAATAACGATGACGACGTTCGCAATGCATTCTTTGAAGCATTGGAAGAAATAGATCATAATTCAGGTAAAGAAGAGCTTATCAGGATGTTCTGTGAAAGGAAAAAACTTTCAGATAAAACAATTATTGAATTACTGAAAACAGCAGAAGACATTGAAGTTGATATTGAAACATCCACATCATTATTAAGAATAAAAGAAATAATGCCAAAACAAAATTCAGAAATAAAATATATTTACAAATCAGTAGCCAGCGATATGGAGTCTGATTATGAATACGAACGAGTTATGCTAAATGTTGAGTAATGAAATTTTCTTACCCTTAGTTCTCATAATTTTCTGTGGCCTTAAAATTTTCAGTATAAATTAAAATTCATAAATTGGAAGTTTTAAGGCCATTTTTTTTAATGAAATCAAATCTTTTTAATATTTCAATGAACAGAATTATAAGATCTCTACTGATTAATACAATAATTGGCCTGGTTTATTATTCTTATATATATTATAGCGAAACTGGTAATTTCCCAATATTTCATACTAATTTAAGAATACTAATTTCATTAATCCTTGTATCGAACATTTTAGGTTTTGTTATCTCAAAATTTAATCGCCAACTGAATAAACTGATTTTCTGGAAAAGAAATTTTTCAATGCGTTTTACTCTTGGAGTAATTTTTAATTATGTATTATCCACTATTTTTATATTTGGTTTCATATGGTTGTATTTACTGATATTTCATGAGAACTTTGGTTTTCTTGATTTTTTAAATGGCCACAATGAAATAACAGTTCGTATTTTCGTACTTACTTTTTTCTCTGTTTTTATATTTGTGATTATCGATTTTTCGATTTTTTCATATAATCAATATTCAGTTGTTCAAATAGAATCGGTTAAATTACTGACACATCAAATTGAATTACAATATGAAGCCCTCAAAACTCAACTTAGCCCTCATTATTTATTTAACAGCTTAAACACAATTTCTTCATTAATATATAAAGATGCTTCCTTAACAGAAAAGTTCATCCGAAAATTAGCCGGCACTTATCAATATATACTTGATTCTGATAATAAAAAACTTATAGAGATATCCAGAGAGCTTGAATTTATTGAAGCATACAAATTCTTAATGGATGTACGCTTTGGGAAAAGTATTAATATTGAATTTGAAATTGATGATTCACTTAAAGACTTTGTAATTCCTCCATTAAGTATTCAAATACTTATTGAAAATGCAGTAAAACATAATGTTTTTGATGATGAAAATATACTTCAAATAAAAGTTTTTAATGAATCATCAAATAAACTTATTGTAGAGAATAACAAATTGAAAAAACCTTCAAGTACATCTTCATTTAATATTGGATTAACAAATATTAAAAATCGTTATGCATTTTTTACTGATCAAAAAATTCAAATCATTAATAATGACACATTCAAAGTTGCAATTCCTTTATTAAAGCAAAAGAAATCATCAGACAAGAATTCAGAACCTGAAATATTTAAGAATTCACAAAAATTATTGGTTGTTTAGTAAATGATACAAAAGAATTTTATAAATAATCCTCTTTTCAGAATATTTGGCCACCCATTTATGGGATAATTGTATATGTACTTATACTTCTGATTTTTGACAGTATTGATCAGCTCTATGAGAATTTCTTTGGTGGCCAGGTTTTGTTATGTGTAATTCTTACTTACTTGCTGGCAGAATTGATGCGATTTTCTGTAAAACTAATTGAACTATTTTGTCCGAAAGATTGCAATATTACTATTAGGCTTGTCATTCAATTTTTAATTATTGGAATAATCTCAATTTTACTTACAACATTAATTATTTCCGGATATTATAACTTCCTGATAAGATTTAGTAATTTCACTACTGAACTTATAGTTTTTAATTCTATCTACTTATTAACCAGTATTTTTTACAACCTGATCTATTTTAGTATTTTTTACCTTAACAGATTAAATGAGTTAATATTACATCACGAAAATCAGGTACGAAAGAGCCTCGAAAGTGAACTCAAAACATACAAGAATAAAATAAATCCTGAATTTCTTTTTAGTAGTCTTGAGTCAATTCTAAGCCTGGTTTATATAGACCAGGAAAAAGCTGATGATCTGTTAAATACCTTATCAAGAATTTACAGGCATATTTTATCTAATAAAAAAAACGAATTAATAAGTATTAAAAAAGAAGTTGATACTTCAAATGAATTAATTAAACTTTTAAATTTTAAGTTTCACAATGCCATTAAAATAGAAACTGATATTAAGGAAGAAATAAAATTAAAACAGATTATTCCGGGAACGGTTCTTACATGTATTGAAAAAATTGTAAAAACAACAATTATCTCGCCAATTCAACCTTTAACAATTACAATAAAAAATGAAGATAATATGGTGGTTGTTATGCACAAAAAGATAGATAAAGTTACTCCGCCAACAGAGCAGGAAATAGATATGGAAAACTTAAACAGGGCATACTCCTACTTCAGCTCAGAAAAAGTTAATATTAAAAACATTAATACTGATGTCAGGTATGAAATTCCTGTTTTAGAGATAAGTGTGTAAGTCAAAATCCACCCTCTAAGAAGGTAGATTTCTAATTCAAATTAAATACACTGGAAATGAAAGTATTAATAATAGAAGATGAAAAGCCTGCAGCAGAAAAGCTAATACTTCTTCTTAAAAAATATGATACTGATATTGAAATTTTAACTCAATTAACTTCCATTGAAAAAAGTGTAGAATATATTAGTACAAACCACGATAAAATAGACCTTATTTTTCAGGATATACAATTAACCGATGGATTAAGTTTTGAGATATTTAAAAGAATAGAAGTTAAAAAACCGATTATTTTTACTACTGCTTTTAACGAATATGCCCTGGAGGCTTTTAAAGTTAATAGCATAGATTATCTTTTAAAGCCTATAACTTTTGAAGCTTTATCACAAAGCATGGAGAAAATAAACAAATTGCGCAATGCTTTAACACGAGAGCAAAAACAAGACATCCGGTATGATGATTTAATAAAAGCGCTTTCATCATCTCAAAAAACTTTTAAAAACAGATTCCTGATTAAAATCGGAGAACATATTAAGTCAATTGCTATTGAAAATATAGCCATGTTTTATGCTGAAGGTAGAACTGTTTTTATTCTCACCAACGAAAAAAGAAAATACATAATTGATTATAAACTGGAAGATCTGAATATTTTGCTCAATCCTGAACTTTTTTTAGAGTAAGTAGATCTTTTATTGTAAATATAAATTTTATAATTGATGTAATTGTTTACTCAAACAGCAGATTAAAAATAAAGATTGCACAAGAATTAGATAAAGATATTATCGTAAGCCGCGAAAAAGTAAACCTGTTTAAGGAGTGGTTTAGTGGAAATAGCTAATGTTGTGTCAACCCTATAGCTTCCCATCGTCATGCTGAATTTATTTCAGCATCTCCAAACCGGGCAGGAGATTATTCCCTTTGTTCATGAAAAAAGTTCCGAAACAAGTTCGGAATGACGAACTTCTTTCATCCTCGTTACCGCTATCGCTCAAACGAGGACGAGATTGATATGTGAAAACCTTGAACTTGAAACTTTTTCAAGCATGAAACACCAGCAATGGCAATTGCGACTTAAACATGAATTTTTTGGTAAAACTGGGATGTAAATATTTAGTGAACACGTTTCGTTTATGCGTGGTTAATGCAATAATATCAATTTTCTGCCTGCTTAAAAACTCTTCAAAACCATGAATAACACCATCACTTTCAATTATACTGCATTGTACCTTCGTATTCTTGAATTCTTTATTCAGCTTTTGCCTGAGTTTAACCATTTCTCTCAGATCTTTTCTTTCTTTTTTTCCAAAGCATACATGTACACAATTAACATTGATATTAAAAGGGGAAAATATATTTATGAG
>DAOVJU010000068.1 GCA_030632095.1 Chlorobiota bacterium | reverse complement strand
GAATTTCAATACCAAGATCTATAGTATCAAATATTTGATACCAGGTAAACCGGAGTACCTTTGCTGTTATATCCTGGATAATTGTATCTCTCATGGATTCAGCAGTATAAAAAGATCGAAATGTTCCAAAATCAGTATAACCACCGGTTTCATAATACCACTTAGCGCCAATGGGAGCGAATTCAACCTGGGCTTTTACACTACCGGTAATCCAAAATATTATTACAATCCCTAATATGCTTATGTACTTCATTTTGGCTAAGTTTTAGTATGTTAATAAATTTAAACCATTTTGTGGCCAATTCATAATATTCCTCCTTTCTGTTTTTGTGGAATGGAAGTTTAGGTGTTGGGTAATTGGTGTTGAGTGTTAGGTATTGGGAGGGTTGTTAAAAATTTCATTATTCGTTAATCGATATTCGATATTTTTTAATCTGTTTAATCTCAGATCATTCCATGAAATTGAACGATAAAAAATATTGAATATCATTTATCAATTTCCCTAACCCCTTTCTCCAAAGGGGAATTCGTACTAATAATGAAGTAAATGACTAAGATTAATTTGCTATAAATCGTAAATATCAATCCTGTATTTTAGCATATAAATATTCCCGGTTAAGTTTTGCAATATTTGAAATAGATATTCCTTTCGGGCATTCCGCCTCACAAGCTCCTGTATTTGTGCAATTTCCAAATCCAAGCTCATCCATTTTAGCAACCATGCTTATAGCCCGTATAGTAGCTTCTGCTTTTCCTTGTGGCAACAATGCCAATTGAGTAACTTTAGAACCAACAAATAGCATGGCTGATGCATTTTTACATGTTGCAACACATGCACCGCACCCAATACAAATTCCTGCATCAAAAGCACGGTCTACCGTTTCTTTTTTAATTATTATTGAATTGGCTTCCGGTGCTGCACCGGTGTCGGCTGAAATATAACCACCAGCCTGAATAAGTTGATCAAATGAGGTACGGTCAACTACTAAATCTTTTATCACGGGAAATGCTTTTGACCTCCACGGTTCAACTGTAATTGTAGACCTGTCTTTAAATGCTTTCATGCTTAACTGGCAAGTTGTAACCTCTTTTTCAGGTCCGTGGGTCCTTCCATTAATATACAACCCACACATTCCACATATTCCTTCCCTGCAGTCACTATCAAATGCAACAGGTTCCTTATCTTCCAGAATTAATTTTGAATTCAAATAATCTAACATCTCAAGGAATGTCATTTCTTCAGATACATTATCTAAATCATATATTTCGAATTTTCCTTTAGAGTTTCTGTTTTTTTGTCTCCAAATTTTTAATTTAAGTTTCATCGTTTAATGTATTAAAATTTCAATGTTTTTTGTTTTTTTAGTTAATCCTGGCTAAAAACAGGTGAAGCCACAAATTATTTGTAACTCCTTTGAACAACTTTTACATTTTCAAATTTCAATTCTTCTTTGTGTAATTTAGGTGGTTTGCTTTCTCCCTGATATTCCCACGCGGCAACATATTGAAATTTTTCATCATTACGCTTTGGCTCTCCTTCTTCTGTTTGATATTCTTCCCTAAAGTGGGCACCACAAGATTCTTCCCTGTTCAAAGCATCAATAATAATTAAGCTTGCAAGTTCAAAAAAATCTGCTACACGTCCGGCCCTGTCGAGTTCCTGGTTAAATTCGTTTATACTGCCGGGCACTTTTACATCTGACCAAAATTCTTTTTCCAGTTCATTAACAAGTTGTAAGGCTTTTTTCAGGCTTTTTTCGCTTCTTACCATACTACTGTTATCCCATAATATATTACCTAAACGTTTATGGAATGAAGTAATGGTTTTTGTTCCATTTAAGGAAATAAGTTTATTTAGTCTTTCTTTAACAGCTTTTTCAGCTTCTTCAAATTCGGGTGTGTCTGTTGGTATTGTTGGTGTTCTTATTTCGTCTGCCAGGTAATCTGCTATAGTAACCGGTAAAATAAAATAACCATCAGCAGCACATTGCAATAATGAACTTGCCCCAAGCCTGTTTGCCCCGTGATCAGAGAAATTTGATTCACCTATGGCATATAATCCGGGGATGGTTGTCATTAAGTTATAATCAACCCAAAGCCCGCCCATGGTATAATGTGAGGCAGGATAAATACGCATAGGCTCTTTATATGGATTGGTTTCTGTAACTTTATTATACAAATCGAATAAAGTGCCATATTTATCGGAAATTGTTTTTTCGCCTTGCTTTTGAATTGCATCTTTAAAATCCAGGTATACTGAAAGGCCTGTTTCACCGGCACCGTAGCCAGCATCACATCTTTCTTTAGCTGCCCTTGAAGCCACATCTCTCGGGACTAAGTTTCCAAAAGCCGGATAACGCCGTTCAAGATAATAATCCCTTTCTTCTTCAGGTATATCATTAGGTTTACGTTTATCCCCTTTTTCCTTAGGTACCCATACCCTGCCGTCATTTCTTAATGATTCTGACATTAATGTAAGTTTTGATTGATACTCATTAAGTTTGGGGATACTGGTAGGATGAATTTGTGCTAAACTTGGATTCGCGAGAAATGCGCCTTTTTTATATGCTGCTAAAGCTGCACTGCCATTTGAATTAATTGCCAGGGTTGATAAATAATATACAGTACCAAAACCTCCTGTTGCCAATACAACTGCATGGGCCGAGTAACGTTCAATTTCACCTGTTTCTATATTTTTTGCAATTATTCCTCTTGCTTTTCCATCTTTAACAACTATGTCTAACATATTGCAACGGTTGTACATTTTTGCTTTGCCTTCATGTATCTGGCGCATAAGTGCCTGATAGGCCGCTATGGTACATTGTTGGCCAGTTTGGCCCTGGGCATAAAAAGTTCTTGAAACCTGCACTCCTCCAAACGACCTGTTAGCTAAATATCCGCTATATTCGCGTGCAAAAGGTACGCCCTGAGCGGTAAACTGGTCAATTACACTGTTACTAACTTCAGCACAACGATATACATTGGCTTCTCTTGCTCTAAAATCGCCACCTTTTATCATATCATAGAATAAACGGTAATCGCTATCAGCATCATTTTTATAATTCTTAGTTGCATTTATTCCTCCTTGTGACGCTATTGAGTGTGCCCTGCGTGAAGAATCCTGAAAAGCAAACACTTTAACATTATATCCTAATTCAGCTATTGATGCTGCCGCGGAAGCTCCTGCTGCCCCTGACCCTACAACGATAACATCAAGTTTTTTCCTGTTAGCGGGATTAACTAATTTTATGGATGCTTTATGTTTTGACCACTTTTCAGCTAATGGGCCATCCGGTATTTTACTATCTAATATGCTCATAATTTAAAATCTTAAAATAATTCAGGAATTAAAAAATAAAGAGGAATAATTGCAAAACCAATACAAACAATAAACAAGTATATGGTTCCAATTACTTTTAATCTTTTCATCCAGATTTTGTTATTCAAGCCAATGGTTTGGAAAGCTGAGTGAAAAGAATGGCTTAAATGTAATCCAAGGAATACAAACCCCACAATATAGATTAACGCATAATACCATATTTTGAAAGTTGAAGTAACTAATTCATAATCTGATTTTCCAGCCATATCACCAAACTTCATTACATAGAAAAAGTCACTTAAATGGATTACTAAAAAAATGAAAATTAAAGAGCCCAATATAAACATATTCCTCGATGACCAGGTACTATTCCTGGCAGGACTATTTGTATTGTATTTTATAGGCCTTGCAGCTTGATTTTGCAACGTAAGCAAGGAAGCCCATGTAATATGGATAATAAATCCGGCAGCTAAAACGTACTGCATAACTTTTAACACTGGATTTGTTGCCATAAAATGCGAGGCAGTATTAAATGCCTCTGCACTAAATATAAGGAGCAAATTAATGCTTAAGTGTAATAATAAGAAAAGTATCAGGAAAAGTCCTGTAATACTCATTATTATCTTTTTACCAATAGACGAACTAAAAAAATTGCTCATGAGATTAATGTTTATCGATTTTAGTTAAATTGCGTAGTAATAATTTTATAAATTGTATTGCTAACAAATGTAAATTTTTAGATGACTTTTGCAAAATAAAAAATAAAAAATTTAATTTATTTATATAGAATCTATATACATTGAAAACGAGATACTTTGGTAACTCCATGATAATTAGAGTGACAAAACTGATAATTGTATTGTTACTTATTAAAACATTATAAAAATAAATCTAAGATATGCGTTATGATCAGATAAATAAACAACTTTTTATTAAAAACAGGAAAAAACTAGTTAAAAAAGCTGAAAAGAATTCACTTTTTATATTAAATGCAAATGATCAAATGCCCAGGAATGGGGATCAGTTTTTTCCGTTTCGCCAGAATTCTGATTTATTCTATTCATGTGGAATAAACCAGGAAAAAACCCTATTATTGATGTGTCCTGATCATCCAAATAAAAAATATCATGAAACTTTGTTTATAATTAAAACAAGCAAATTGACAGAAATATGGGAGGGACATAAATTAACAAAAGAAGAAGCGAAAAATTTATCAGGCATTGAGAATATTTATTGGATTGACCAATTGGACACTTTGTTAAATGACATTGTACTGGGCACAGAAAATATTTACTTAAATGCAAATGAATATCCGAAATTTTCAACTGAAGTTGAATCAAAAGATGAACGATTTGGAAAATTTATACATAAGAAATATCCTAACCATAAATATCACAGACTTGCTCCTTTAATTACTGAATTAAGATTACAAAAGGAGACGGAAGAAATTGAATTGTTAATAAAAGCATGTACTATAACCGAAAAAGCATTCCACAGAGTGCTTAAATTTGTTGAACCTGGTGTAAAAGAATACGAAATAGAGGCAGAAATAACACATGAATTTTTAAAAAACCGGGCAAACGGACATGCTTATGCGCCAATTATTTCGTCCGGAAAAAATGCTTGCGTATTGCATTATATTGAAAATAATGATGAATGTAAGAATGGTGAAATGGTTTTAATGGATTTTGGATCTGAATATGCTTATTATGCTGCCGATTGCACCAGGACTATTCCTGTTAATGGTAAATTTACTGAAAGACAAAAAGAAATTTATAATGCTGTACTTGGGATTTTAAGAAAGTCTATTAAAATGATGATCCCGGGAGCAACTATCAATAAGTTCAATAAAAAAGTCAATCAATTAATGGAAAAAGAATTAGTAAAACTAGGTTTACTTTCTGAAGATGAAATTAAAAACCAAAATCCTGATGAACCAGCGTACACTAAATATTTTATGCATGGTACATCACATTTTATAGGACTTGATGTTCATGATGTTGGTTCAAAAGATACAATATTTAAACCCGGAATGTTGTTGAGTTGTGAACCTGCCATTTATGTGTCAGAAGAAAATATTGGGATAAGGCTTGAAAATGATATCTTAATTACCAAAGATGGACAAATTGATTTAATGGAATCAATACCAATAGAAATAGACGAAATTGAAGAATTGATGATAAAATAAATAATTCAACTGGAAATAATTTTTTAATGATAAAATTTACAAACTTCAAAGATAGCCTGATCAGGTATAAAGATATTGGGCATGGAAAAGTGATCGTTTTATTACATGGATATCTGGAATCACTTGAAACCTGGAATGAATTTGCAGAGGAATTAACCAGGGATTACAGGATTATTAGTATAGATTTGCCGGGGCATGGTCAATCTGGAATTTATTCTGAAGAACACTCAATGGAATTTATGGCCGATGTAGTAAAATTTGTACTTGATGATACAAGAACGGAAAAATGTTTTTTAATTGGCCATTCAATGGGTGGCTATGTAACACTTGCGTTTTTAAAATTTTATTCATGGTATTTGTCAGGATTTTCTTTGTTTCATTCAACACCATTTTCAGATACTCCGGAAAAAAAACTAAACAGGGAAAGAGAAATTGAATTAGTTAAAGCCGGGAAAAGTCAGGTCATATATAATGCACATATTCCTAAAACATTTGCTGAACCAACCAATGAGAAATATAAAAAAGAGATTTCAAAAGGAATTGAAATTGCAAAAAAAACTCCTCCGGATGGTATAATTGCTGCATTAAACGGCATGAAATCAAGGCCAGACCAATCAACCTATCTTGAAAAAACACATTTACCGTTTCTCTATATTCAAGGAATGCATGACAATTTTATTCCAGTTGAAATTATTTCACAAATTGAGTTTCCTGAAAATCATAAAATCTTAAAACTTGAAAATTCAGGACATATGGGGTTTCTTGAAGAAAAGAATATATGTATTAATGCTATCTCTGGTTTTATTTCAAATATATAAAATAAAAAGAAGCTGTCTTCTATGTTTTTCAACATAGAAGACAGCCTCTTTCCACAATTACTATAAAACCTTAATCCACAAATTCAATCCAACCAAATTTATCTTCTTCATCACCATTCTGAATAGCTTGTAGCTTTTCATATAATTTTGTTGATATAGGTCCGGGATTCCCATCTTTACAGTAATCATATGATTTATTATTTTCCTCGTCAAAAATACGTCCTATAGGGCTAATGACAGCTGCTGTTCCGCATGCGCCAACTTCCTCGAAAGTTTCAAGTTCAGGAACTTCAACTTGCCTTCTTTCTACTTTCATACCAATTTCTTCCGCAAGTGACATTAAACTCATATTTGTAATTGAAGGCAAAATTGATGGCGATTTAGGTGTGATATAAATATTATTTTTTATTCCGAAAAAATTAGCCGGGCCACATTCATCAATGTATTTTTTATCTTTAGAATCAAGGAACAACACAGAGGCATATCCTCCAGCATGTGCTATAGACATAGCTTCCAGTCCAGCTGCATAATTTCCGCCTGCTTTAACATGACCAGTTCCCTGTGGGGCGGCCCTGTCATATTTTCTGGAGATAAGCATTTGTACAGGTTTAAACCCTTCTTTAAAATATGGTCCGACAGGAGTTACAAAAACAATAAATAAATATTCTGTAGCTGGTTTTACACCAACTTGCGGGCCGGAACCAACTAATAATGGCCTAATGTAAAGTGATGCACCAGATCCATAAGGAGGTACATATTTTTTATTATGCTTAATAGCTTTTATTATTGCTTTTTTAAATAGCTCTAAAGGAACTTCTGCCATCATTAATTTCCTGGCAGAAGCATTCATGCGTTTTGCATTTTCTTCCCATCTGAAAAGTCTTATTTTCCCATCTTTTCCCATAAAGGCTTTCATTCCTTCAAATGCTTCCTGTCCATAATGAAGTGTTGTTGCAGCCATATGCATATTTATATATTCTGAGGATGAAAGTTCGAGGCTTCCCCAGCGTCCATTTCGAAAATATGTGCGGACATTATAATCGGTTTTTTGATATCCGAATGGTAAGTTTTTCCAGTCAATATTTATCATGATATTTTATATTAAAAGTAAGTAAATGTGAGTGTTTCCAAAGATAAAAAAATTAATTGGAGGGGCAATTTTTTAAGCCATGTTATACAATAGTTTTAGCTTTGAATAAAGAGAAAGGTGGTTATTTGATGTAAGATTTTTTATGACAAAAAAGGGAATTAAGCAAAGCTTTGGTATTTTCTAAGATCAGCACGGGGATTTATAACCATTACCGGGATAGTGGCTTCTTCCGAAAGTCTTTTGTCAGCCATATATTGATTAAATTTATCTGACATAATTAATATGAGGTCAGCATCAATAGTTTCAGCAAAAGTAAAGATTTCTGATTTGAAATTATCCTTTTCTTTAGCTGTTTTAATTCCATACACAATGCTTTTACTATCAAGCATTTTTTTTGTAAAGAAAATATTATTAGACAGATATTTTTTCTTTAATTCGTCAGTAATATAGGGCTTAATTATGTTGATATTGCATTTATAATATTTAGATAAATATATTATCCAGTGTACTGATTCTTTATATTTCTTATCGTAATTAACAGGAACAACAATTTCTGCATAATGCGTATGTGCCGGGGGGCTGTTATTAATAATTATTGGAACATTAGTATAATCAATAATTTTGAGCATTTCTTTTGCAGTGGTTTTGGCTTTTCCTGCGATGTAATGAGGCCCCATTACAATAAGGTTAACATTATGTTCTTCGAATATTTCTTTTATTGATTTGCTTAATGATCCGTCTTTTACCATTATATTTGGCCTGATATTATAAACATCATTAATATCTTCAGCCTGTATTAATAGTTTATTCTCAATTTCTTCTTTCTCTATGAGTTTTTTTGTTTTATTAGCAAATAAGCCTCCGCTTTCTTGAAAATGTACTAATAATAAGTCATTATTTACAACTTTTGCAAGCTGCACAGCATGTAGCATTGAGTTTTCTGAATTTTCGGAAAAATCCCAGGGGACTAATATAATTGATTTACCTTTTTCCATATTCAAAACAAAAGCGCCGATTTAGCGGAGGGCTTAAATTTACGACAATATTCACAAATTTCAATATTTTTATAAAAATGCTTTAAATTCTGACCTCTGAAATTAAGTTAAATTACTCGCTAACGCTCATGAAAAAGTTCCTATATATTATACTTTTCAAAAGTATATATAAATAATTAACCTGAAGCCATTTAGTGGGAAATATATTCTAAAAACGGGTTGATACTAATCTAAGTCATTACCTGAAACCACCATATTTCCTAATATCAGCCCTTGGGTTAATATACATGATAGGGATTTTTGTTTTACTGCCATGTGTATCAGGTTTTTTCTTATTGTTCATATATTTATGGTATTTTTTGGTCATGGCAACAATTAAATCAGCATCAATTTTAGAAGCAAATTTAAATATTTCATTCCTGTAGTCCTGATCTTTTTTTGCTGTTTTAATACCATATACAATATCATACTTATCAAGCATTTTTTTAGTAAAGTAGATATTTTTTCGCATATCTTCTTTTTGGTATTTATCTTTAACAAATGGTTTGATAAAGTTTAGATTGCATTTATATAATTTGGAAAGATAAATAATCCACCGTAATGTTTCTTTGTATTTTTTATCGTGTTCAATAGGTACAACAATTTCTACATAATGAGAATGCAGAGGTAATGATTCAGTGACAATAACTGGAGTTTTTGATTTTGTAATTGTACCTAAAATTGATCTATCAGAAATATTTTTGCTATCTGTTTTATAAACGGAACCCATAATTAACAGGTTCACATTAAGTTCAGGTATTATACCGCTTAACAATTTTAAAATATTTCCCTCTTTAACAATAACTTGAGGTTTTATGCCTGATATTTCGTAAACATCTTCAACTTTAGATGTAAGTTTAAAAGTTGCCTCTTCTATTTTCCTTTCGAATTTAGTATTACTTGAAAACAGTTTTCTTTTATTGATTATATGCATCAATATGATATCATTATCTGCAACTTTTGCTAGTTGTATAGAATGAAAAAGCGAATTTTCCGCATCTTTAGTAAAATCCCAAAGAATTAATATTGCTTTCTTATTGTTGCTCATATAAGCTTCAGATTAATTTGTGAAGATATTTCGCTGGTTAAATTTAATATTTTTTTATCAATTACGTAAAGAATCGTTATTCTATTCATGATTTAATGATTAGTGGAACGATTTTTTAGGTTATCTATTATTTTTTGTTTATGACTGGTTCTTAATTTTTTTATAGTTTCGGTAAAATATTCATGTTTTTCTAAAAAAATTAGCTGATCAGAGTTCCATTTATCAAAATCATCTTTAATTTTTTTATTTTCCACCAACTCTTTGAATAAATTCCGGGATAATGAATTAAATTCCCTGCTGCCCAGATAATCAAAATACGCATCACATAAAATCTTTTCTAACAAGTTTTTCGGCTCGGGCGGAGTTTTCACTGCATAAATCAAGTCAGAAATTGTTTTTATCTGCTCGTTAGTGTAATCATAATTAGGTAAAATCTCTTTGGCTAATTTCAAACTTTTTACTTCATGTTCAGAATAAGATTTTATAAAACCAATATTATAAAACAAAGCAGATGTTTTCAAGAGTAATAATTCATCTTCATTAATGCTTTCAGCATTTGCTATAGTAATTACCTGGCTAATAAGATTATACGCATGTTTAATGTTGTGGAAATGTTGATTTTCAGGAAGCTCAGTCTCCATTTTCCGAATAACAAACTTACGCAAATCAGAAAAACGTAAGAGTGCTAATTTTGTATTGAATTTTTTATTTGCCTGTAATCCTTTTCCATCAACAGATAAATCTGGTTTTACTCCGTCAACAGTAAATCGTTCTATTTCTCCCATGAATTTTACATGTAATTTTTCAATATAATTACATATAAAAAAGTTTTGTATTAATTTCTGCGTTATCGAAGATATACTTACTTTACCTATTTCACATGAGGCCTGGATCCTGTTGGTAATATTCATTGTTTCACCTTGTAAATCGTAAGGTGTATTTTTCTTTTCTGAGATTAAAGCGGCTACCGGACCTGTATGAATACCTGTTTGAATAAATATTTTATGACCTATTTTTGAGTTTTCATCAGCATTCAATTCAATAATATGATTAGTTATTTCGATGGCAGCTAAGGTTATATTAATAGGGCTTATTTTACTTGGTTCAGGAATTCCCCCAACACAGATATATTTATTTTCACTGCTTTTTGTTTTTTGCAAATGATTT
>DAOVJU010000083.1 GCA_030632095.1 Chlorobiota bacterium | reverse complement strand
TAACAATTAAATTATTTTAGCTTCGTCATGTAAAAGATTTACTAATTCCTCTACATGTTCTGCATCTACCATTTTACACGCCGATTTTGCCGGAGGAAGCTCATGATATATAATATTTGTAAATTTATCGCATTCTATTGGATCAACAACTTTTAAGGGTTTCTTCCTTGCCATCATAATTCCACGCATATTTGGGATCCTGGGTTCAAAAGCAATCCCTTTTTGACCAGATAATACCACTGGCATAGTTGATTCTATTATTTCTTGTCCTCCATCAATCTCGCGTTCAATAATCACCTTATCCCCATCAATATCATATTTTGACACACTTGTTACAGAAGGTAATGCTAAAAATTCTGCAACCATTTCAGCAACTTGTGCCCCATTATAATTTATAGATTCTTTACCTGTAAGGATAATGTCAAATTTCTCGTTTTTAATTACTTCTGCTATTTGCTTAGCAACATAATATGCATCATGAGCATCGGCATTAATTCGAATTGCATCATCTGCCCCAATAGCTAAAGCTTTCCTTATTGTTGGTTCAGTTTCTATTTGTCCAACATTTAATACAGTTATTGTTCCCCCTATCGATTCTTTTATTTCAAGTGCCCTTGTCAATGCTAATTCTTCATAAGGTCCGATAATGAATTGAATATCTTCTTTTATATATTCCTTATGATCATCAGTAAAACTTATCTTAGCAGTGGTATCAGGCACATGACTAATACATATTAAAACTCGCATGTTATAACTTATTTTAAGTTTAGTGATATATGCAAATTTAGGAAAAAAAAGGAAAATAGAAATCTATTCATGCCATCATATGTACGTATCTTTATTAAACAAAATAATTCTTAATAAATCTTTGTTAATCAATATATCTTTTATACTTTTGCACACCCATTATATAAAAAATTGTAAATTTTTTGTGATGTACGCAATAGTTGATATAGCAGGACAACAATTTAAAGTTGAAAAAGACAGTAAACTTTATATTCACAGGCTTCAAGCTGAAGAAGGAACAGAAGTGGAATTTGATAAAGTTTTACTTATTGATAATAACGGAAAAGTAAAAGTTGGCAAACCTACCGTAAAGGGGGCAAAAGTGTCTGGAAAAGTTTTATCACATTTAAAAGGTGATAAAGTAAAAGTTTTTAAGAAAAAACGCAGAAAAGGATACAAAGTAACCAATGGTCACAGACAACTATTTACCCAAATTCAAATTGAGGAAATAGTTTCATAACTTAAAAATATTTAAAAATGGCACACAAGAAGGGAGCCGGTAGTTCAAGAAACGGAAGAGAATCGGAAAGCAAACGATTAGGTGTAAAAATATATGGTGGTCAGATAGCAAAAGCAGGAAATATCATAGTTCGTCAAAGAGGAACCCCTCACCGTCCACTTAAGAATGTTGGTATTGGTAAAGATCATACGCTTTTTGCGCTCATTAACGGAAAGGTGGTTTTCGAAAAGAAGAAAAATAACAAATCATATGTATCTGTTCTTCCTGTTGAAGAATAATATCCTACACAACAAAATATTAATCTCCTGATATTTACTATTTTTGAGTAAATAAATCAGGGGATTTTTTTTTATAAAGTTTGTAACTTCTCAATAAGTTGTGGCAGATAGTTAAACCGAACAATAAAACAGGAATAGACAGACTAAGAAAAATTGATTTACTACAATTTATTGAGAATTTACTAAAGTCTTAAAAAAATGCTAACGCTTAATACAATACGAGAAAATAAAAATTTTGTTATTGAACGACTGAAGATTAAAAATTTCAATGCTGAAGAGATAATATCTGAAATAATTGAAATAGATAATCAAAGAAGGTCAACTCAGCAAATCTTAGATCAGGATCAGGCCCGGTTAAATGCTATTTCGAAGAACATTGGTCAATTATTTAAGCAAGGTAAAAAAGAAGAAGCTGAAGCAGCAAAATATCAAAGTATAAAGCTGAAAGAAGATATTAAGTCTCTTTCATCAACGTACAGTGAAATTGAGCATGAATTACATGAAAAATTGACCTTAATACCAAATTTACCACATTCATCAGTGCCAAAAGGCAATACCGAGAAAGATAATATTGAAGTTCTTGCTAAGGGAGATATACCAATTTTAGATGGAAAAGCATTACCTCACTGGGAGCTGGCAAAAAAATATGATTTAATTGATTTTGAACTTGGAGTTAAAATAACGGGTGCTGGTTTCCCCGTTTATAAAGGGAAAGGAGCAAAGCTTCAAAGAGCCCTAATTAATTTTTTTGTTGATGAAGCTATTGATGCAGGTTATACTGAAGTTATCCCTCCATTGTTAGTAAACGAAAATTCAGCTTTTGGAACGGGGCAACTGCCTGATAAAGAAGGACAAATGTATCATTTGGAATTGGATAATTTTTATTTAATACCTACTTCTGAAGTTCCTGTAACAAATATTTACAGAGATGTTATTTTAAGCGAAAAAGACTTTCCAATTAAACAAACAGCCTACACACCCTGTTTTAGGAGAGAAGCAGGATCATATGGTAAAGACGTAAGAGGATTGAACCGCTTACATCAATTTGATAAAGTTGAGATTGTAGTTATCGAACATCCTGATAAATCGTATGACCGGTTAGATGAAATGGTTAATCATGTTAGTGGTTTAATTGAAAAGCTGGGGCTTCCATATCGCGTATTAAACCTATGTGGTGGCGATATAAGTTTTACTTCGGCACTAACTTATGATTTCGAAGTATTCTCTGCAGCTCAGGAAAAATGGCTTGAAGTTAGCTCCGTATCTAATTTTGAATCATACCAGGCTAATCGCCTTAAGCTGAGATTTAAAGAAGAAAATAACAAAAAAACAAAATTAGCTCATACATTAAATGGCAGTGCCCTGGCTTTACCAAGAATTGTTGCTGCCCTTCTGGAAAATAATCAAACACCAGAAGGGATTAGAATCCCGGAAGCCCTGCAGAAATATACTGGTTTCAATATAATAAGCAATTAATAATAAATTGAATAGTGAACGCATAATACTAGGCATTGACCCGGGAACAACAACCATGGGTTATGGTATTATCAAGGTACAAAATAATATACCTAATATAATGGTTATTGGAATATTAGATTTGAAGAAACTCAGAGATCATTACCTTAAACTTCAAAAAATCTTTGAAAGGGCGTTACAATTAATTGATGAATACCATCCCGATGAATTATCAATTGAAGCACCATTTTATGGCAAAAACGTACAATCAATGTTAAAATTGGGAAGGGCACAGGGAGTTGTTATGGCTGCTGCTTTATACCGGTCAATTCCAATATTTGAATATGCCCCACGGAAAATAAAAATGTCTATTACTGGTAATGGTAATGCATCTAAGGAACAAGTTGCTTCCCTTTTGTCTAAGATTCTCAATCAAAAAGGTTTACCAGATCAATTGGATGCAACTGATGGATTAGCCGTGGCATTATGCCATTTTTATCAACCTACTAATAAATTATCTGGTAAAAAGTATAACAGTTGGAAAGATTTTATGCAAAAAAATCCCAAAAGGGTATCAAGATAACATTAAATCATTTTTCAGAAAACTACTTTATGTGAAATTCTATAAGCAATACTTTTAAACTCTTCTTCAGTAAATTTTAATTTCGGCCTGGCAAAATTAATATCATGCAGACTATTTATTGGGATTAAATGTACATGTGCATGCGGAACCTCCAATCCGAGAACTGCTACTCCAATTCGCTGACACTTTACTTCACTCTCAATTGCTTTTGCAAGCTTTTTACAGAATATATTCATTTTACCTATAATATCATCTTCAATATCAAAATAATAATCAACTTCTATTTTCGGGACAACTAATGTATGGCCTTCTGCTAAAGGGTTAATATCAAGAAAAGCAAAGAAATTATCATTTTCTGCAATCTTATAACATGGAATTTCACCATTAATGATTTTTGTAAACAGTGTTGCCATTTTATTACTTTTTAAAATCATAATTACAAAGATATTTCAACTATTTCATAATGAATAGTTCCCCCGGGAGCTATTATTTCAACTACTTCACCCACTTTCTTGCCAAGTAACCCTTTTGCAATAGGTGTATTGATTGAAATTTTCCGCTGTTTAAGATCAGCTTCGCTTTCTGCAACAATCTGATACTCCATAGTTTTGTTTGTTCGTTGATTTTTGATTTTTACTTTTGTTAATATTTGAACTTTAGAGTTATCCAGCTTTGATTTATCTATAATTCTTGAATTTTGAATACTTTCTTTCAATTTTGAAATTTTCATTTCCACTAATCCTTGTGCTTCTTTGGCAGCATCATATTCAGCATTTTCAGACAAGTCTCCTTTATCCCTTGCATCTGCTATTTGTTTTGATAAAGCAGGCCTCTCAACACTAATAAGATGTTTGAGTTTATTCTTTAGTTTTTGCATTCCTTCAGCAGTAACCAACGATACAGTTTTCATTCCCATTATCAATTATTTATACTATAACTAAAAATAAAAAAGAATCCCGGTTTCCCGGGACTCTTTTAATGTTACAAAGATAATAAAATATTTTAAGCTATAAACTAACTTTTGCTCCAATAGTATGAATAGGTGCAATGTGTGTGGCACGATATGCATAATCAACCGAAAATTTCGATCCTTTTTCCTTATTTAATGGAATATTAACAGAACCTCCGAATTTAGGCCCTGTATACCAGGTTTGTCTTGTTTCAAATTCCATTATTCCATCATCATAAACAAATGCACCTCTAAGTTCGATTATTTCCAAAATTGATAATTGAAGCCCGAAATGAAACTGGTCTTTCATATACGAGTTACTCGTAAAATTAGCTGCTGCTATAAGGTTTATATTTTCTGATAAATAAAAGTCATATGAAGCCCCGATTTTTATTAAAGCCGGAAGTTCAAATTCTGCAGAACGTTGTTCAACGGTCATAACAACTCCTGTAGGAACTGTACCCCTAAATGACATACCATCTCCCTGATATTTCATTGGAGGGCCAACATTTTTTAATACTATCCCAAACTTAATTTGTTCTGCTTTACCAGTTACATATTGAATCCCTGCATCAAATGCAACACCACTTGTTTTTAAATCAGAAATACCTCCAGATATTATTTTAACAGTTATTCCTCCAAATATACTGTTCGAAAACTCTTTTGCATAAGCCAGGGCAATATTGGTATATTGAGGGTGAAAAGTACCCAGACCCCCATCAGGTAATGCAACCGTTGTAATCTCTATTTCACCAATATCCATCGACATAATAGCCATACTCAAGACTCCGGACTCGCCAACTTTTTGCGAAAAGCCAAACGAATTAATATAGATATCAGTTCCCGCTAAATAGCTCGTTCTGGCAAAAATGAGTTCTGTTGACCTGGTAAATGCTGTTCCTGCAACATTCAGAAATACTGCTTCTAATCCATGTATACATGCTACATTTGCACCACCAAAACCAGCTGAACCTGCCCATGGATTAATTAATAATTCTTCACTACCATTAGATCCGGCCCTTTGCTCATTTCCGGAATATCCGGTAAAAACAATTAGATTAGTTAAAACTAATAAGCAAAGTATATTTTTAATAAGCTTTTTCATTTTGTTAAGTAATTAGATTTATATAATAAGCTTTATTTTAATCATCTTTTCATAAATTATGTTAAAACGCATTTAAATCTATTGGTCTTAGTGACCCAAACCATTTCAGTATTCGCTCACCTGCTCCTGGCACTTCTATATGAATAATATATACACCACTTGCTATTGTTATTCCATAATCATTTTTCAAATCCCAATCAACATATGATATATTATTATCTTTATTAAATCTTCTAACCAATGTTCCACCTATGGTATAAATAGACATTGTACATTTTTGCGGGAGATTTGTAATTTTAACTAAATTCTCTAATTGTGACCCTTCGTATTCTGAATAACCTTTATACGGATTTGGAACAATATTTATATTCTCTAATGAATTTTCCAGTGTTTTACTTTCATTTATTAATGCTGCAATATCCGATAAATCAAATGAATACATTGGGTAATTGTCATTTTCAGGTGAACTCAATGCCCAATCGCTTACACCTCTGAAATAAGGATTTGCTGTTCGCAATTTAATCGTTATATCTGAAGAAAGATAATCGAAATTTGGATTCGTGTATGGAATTGCAGTCCAAATCACACTCTGCCAGGCAAGCGTTTTTTCAAAAGGATTATTTATCATTTCATATAATCTTTTTCCTGCATCATATGAAGGTGTAATTACGGTAACTGATGTAGCTACATAATTATGCCCAACAATATAGATAAAATGTTTTCCTCCCATCAGGGGAAATCCATTAGCACCTCCTGAAGTCAGGTATAAAAGATCAAAAACATCGCCAGTGGGGTTAAACAACATATCCCTGCCATTTTGACCAGTTAGCCATGAATCTTCACCAAACATTATATTTAATCTTTCTCCGGAAACAACATCAATTGCATAACCAGGGAACCAACCCATTCCTCGTGCTGAGATATAAGCCGGGTCATTTGAGTCATCACTGGCAGCAGTTCCGGCAGCAGGATTACCATTTTTATCAACAGATGGTGCATCCCTTACATCAAACCTTTCGGCATCACCTTCCGAAAGAATATTATCTTCTGCTAATTCAATAACAGGGCATCTTGTCCATTTATCCCGGTCTGATGTTATAACAATATCAACACTGGTTAACCTGGAATCTTGAAAATGTATATCACTAAAACGATCAATATAAGCAACACCATAAGATCCCTTTGATGAAATTGCATATGGAGCCCATTTACCTTGTATTATTTTTTCATAAACCGCTTCAGGATCTATATTTGAATAATCTTCTCCATTATCATCAGGATCAGTACCTTGTCCTGCCTGAGTACCTGCCCTGATCCAGTTTAATGGTGTAGCGCCATCCTGATCTGCAAAGAAATCAAGCCAGGGATTAGATGGGTCTTCATAAGTCATAGACGCTTCGATAAACCCATTATTGATACTTTTTAACATTCGTCCATCATCTAATATAAAATTATACTCTGAGTGTTTCCCCGGATATTGAATTTGCTCTATGCTAACAGAAATGCCCCATTCAGGTATAATTTGTTCGTTTTCATAACGTATCCATGATTCGGATGGTATGGATTCATTATATTCAGTACTTCCCTTTTCACGTTTAAATAATTCCCATTTTGTATCTAATATTAACCCGGAAGCTACACTATTTGTAGAATCACTTTGTACCCAGTGACCCGATTTGAAATAAACTGAATCAGTGGCAAATTTTAAAAGAAAATCTGCTTTGGGTATATTTAAAGGATCGATAACCTTCACATTAATTGGGCCATGTCCAATTTCATAAGTAGGAGTTATATCTTTCCAGGGTGGCCCGCTCATAATTTCATTTATTGATTCCTGAGTCAATTCCAATGCATTATAACCATTGCCCCATCCTTCAAGGCGTGTAATTTTTGGCCCATCGCCATAATTTGCCTGAACAACAGTACCTCCGTTCAATGCATTAACAGAATGCGGGATAGCTTGCTGTACCTCTATCGGGGCATCTGCACCCTTTCTACTTGCAAGGTATGGTTTTTTCTGTCCATCTATTGATGAAGCATCATTTTGATCATAATGTTTGAAGCTATTGTAAGCATATGCTATTGCCACATAATAATATGTTTTATAATTAACCAGTTTTCTGCTACCGGTTGCAAAGAAATCATCTTCAATTGTAAAGGTATGTACAATTCCATCATCTGCTCCATTAACCTCTTCAACAGGTATATTAGCATTTAGTTCTTCGCTCCACTCATAGTTAACAATTTGAGAAATATTATCCTGAATATCACACTGAAATATTAACCGGACTAAATCCGGGTTATGAATATCAGTTATTGAAACTGTATTATCTTTTAACTGAAATATCTGATATCCCTGAAACCTGTAGTATACATCGCAAGTAGGATCATTGGTGGGACATACAATAAATGGGTCCCTGTCAATATATTGTTCCAGGTAATTATTCGAGGTAGAAGGATTTGATAAATGGAATATTAATTTCTTATCTAACTCAATAATATTAAGGTCAGGTGCATCAGGCCCGTCAATTAACTGGAAACAATTCTCAAATAATCGCTGTGCTTTATCATCAGCACGCTGAACTTCTTTAACTGATTCAAACGGAGATCCTGCTTTGGCCCTGGCCCATACAGCACCCAGGGTAATATCGTTTACAGCACCAGGCTCTAAGTTAAATGGCCCGGCTGACTGAACAAACCTTCTGTCATCTGGTTCATTACCTTCAAGTTCTTCAGACCATAGTTCTGGCTGTGGTACTCCAGCTGTTCCCCAGCCACATGGATCGGTATCCCATGGGAACATAAAATCCGTAGGTACTGATCCATCATTAAAACCTGTTGCACCATATGTCATTTTACTTCCGTCTTTCCATATTCCTTTTAAATAATTATAGTGGTCAAGTGCGGTTTCCGGATCACCATTATCGCCAACATCATTATTAAAATACAAGTATCTCCTCATTCCCCACCGTTCATTATCAACTCTTGCATCACCAAAGTTAAGGCCATTAATATTACCATTGAATATATCTCCTTCCCCTGGCCTCTCAATCCATGGTGCTTCCTCGTCATCATAAGCTTTACCATAACCATTCTGGCAATCCAGGCTACCATCATTACCACCAGCATCCCAGTTTGATGCATTGTCTAATCCGTCAAGGTCCTGGTATGGCCCTTCAAAGAAATCAATTCCAATTGCCGGTGGATTGGATCCATATGTATTTGTATTTCCATCACCGTCCATCTCTTTCCCGTTATACAAATATCCTAATCCCCTGTTTACATCGCATCCAACATAATCGTCCCACGCATAGCCCATGTCTGCATCGGTCCAAACCCCAAAGTAAGTTTCAGTAAGAGTATATGTAGACCTGTTAATAATTTCATAATTATAAAAAGTCATATTATTCAGTTCATCGTTTGTTGAAAAAGCAAATGCCTGTGCCCTGAATTCCATTCCAATTGATGCAGCCCCGGTTGTTTCGGTATGTATATTTCCTTTATCGTTATATACCCACCATAATGTCATGTCTCCATAAAGCCTTACAACCCTGTTTTCAATTGAAGTTCCACATTCTTCTTTTCCATCCAGGTCATAATAAGGATAATCACCATCAAGTGGACTGTATATACCATCCTCATTTGCATCGTGGAAAGGTGCCATATACTGGTCATACCCGTTTGCAATATTACCATTACCAGGCCAATTAATTATTATTGCAGGAATTGTGTATCCCTGATATTCAGTATTTCGGGTTTCCTGGTCAGCATTATACCAAGATCTGAATGTTGACACTTCTTGTCTTGTAATAGTAAAATGCCTGTCATATTCTACACAAACATCAGGCGTAACACTTGCGATACCTTCACCTTCTGTAATTAACGGGCCTGGCCAGTAATCATAACCATCGCCCCTGTGTTTTTGCGCAGCAAGGCGTAACTGGCCATTAATGTCAACACCTCCAACCCAGATTGCCCCGGCAAACAAAGCATGTTTTCCTGACCCTTTAGGGATCTCATACTTTGCCGAAGCTAGATCCCACCACATATCGCCACCTGTTAAAATCGTGGTTCTGACATTATTTAAATCCAGCACAGTTGAAGCTGATGGAGGGATACAACCGGCAGTAGTTGATTTGTCAGAATTTCCTGATTTTGATG